>DCDU01000043.1 GCA_002316585.1 Firmicutes bacterium UBA1047
TATTTGTCAGAGTCCTTTTTCTGAAAAATAGTGGTAGGTCATTCGCAACGAATTCCCAATTTATGCCACGTAAGGAGCAAATAAATTGGTGAATGAGACTGCGAGATAAGAAATTCCCGGAATCCAAAGGTATGTCCCTAAGATTTCGGGAATTTTATTTCTTTATTTTAATATAATAATGTATAATACTTTGCTAAAGTTAAAAACTACTTGAAAGGGAGGTATTATGAAAAGAATATTATTTATGGTTTTACTGTCATTTTTATTATTGATAGGATGCGGGAATGTAAATGATGTTACAGAAATCGAAGCTGTAAATTTACAAAACGGTGATAATATTATAATCCCCATTGACAGCAGAGATGCAGATATAATTTTAGAAGCAATAAATAAAAAGGTTAAGACGGATGAAGATATATCATCTTTATTAAATTATGAAATTACACTTAAGAAAAACAATGAACAAGAAGCTTACAAAATTTATTTTGATTTAGAAAATCAGGCTGCATATCTTGCTAAGGATGATAAATTATATAAGATTAAGGATAATGCCGCAAAGAAGTTGCTTTTAAGCGATGTTTTTTCGTATGTATATGTTGATGCAACAATTTATGATTCTTATGTAGATATAAACGGAAAAAAAATAAGTCCCTACATAGAATATAGCTGGAACAGCAAAAATATTAACGGTCATTTTGTAAGCAGTGCGGGAACATTGACGGGAAAATATGAGAAAAACAGCAAAATACCCGTATCACAGTCTGAATTGATCGATGTTAAATATGAAAAACAGCCTGACAATCAATCAATAAAGGTTTATTCCGAAGGAAACTTAATTAATTCAGGAACAAATATAAAAGATGTTTTAAGCAATATAAAATATGACGGCGAATACTTGGTTGAATGTCACGGTCAGTGGCACCTAAAGGAAGGTTCAAGATTTTACGGCAATCAAACACTGAAATTTAATGCATTGATTGACAGACCTGCAGACATTAACATTATTACGAGAGAAAATTACCCGGGTAATATTTTGTTGATTTCTGTCGAAAACCTGAATGAAGACGAAGATGTAACAATAACCACGGATGCAGTAAAAATTGACAATGATATTTATGCTTATAAGGATAAAAATTATTATATATTTCCCATTGACCTGTATGCAAAGCCCGGAGAATATAAGGTTTCAGCTGTCATAAACAAGGGAAGGTCCAATGAATATACGGTTGAAAAAACGTTGACTGTAGCTGACAAAAGCTTTAAAACACAGTATCTTACCGTAAGTGAAGAAATGAATGAAACCAATAATGATAATGCGGCAATTTTTGAATTTGCACAGCTTGTTAAGCCTGCAAGAACAGAATCAGCAAAGGAAAAACTTTGGGAAGGTACATTTATTATGCCTGTAGAAGGTGAGCTGACTACGGACTTTGCGGAAATCAGGTATGTAAACAACGAGCTTTCTTCTTCAAGACACTCGGGTCTTGATTTGGCAGCACCCACAGGAACTCCGGTCAAAGCACCCAATAACGGCATAGTGACATTTTCCATGGAGGGGCTTCTTTCTCCCGGCAATACGGCTGTCATTGACCATGGAATGGGAATTTTTACTTCCTATTACCACTTAAATACAATCAATGTAGAAAAAGGCGATGAGGTTAAAAAAGGAGATATAATCGGAACCGTAGGCACCACAGGATTTTCAACGGGACCCCACTTGCATTATGCGGTAAGCATTTATAATACATATGTAAATCCATATCAGACCTTAAGTGGTATAATTGATTAAAAAATGTTTACCTTATTTGAATTGTGGTATATAATTAATATAGTCTTTAAGGAGGTAGTCATGGAATATATAGGATATGCCTGGCTTGGAACAGTGATTGCTTGTGTAATAATTGAAGCTATGACCGTCAGCTTAACGTCAATATGGTTTGCCATCGGTGCAATTGCAGCATGGCTGATTTATTTGACCGGATTGGGGTTAGAAGTGCAAATTGTGATTTTTTTGTTGGTTTCTATATTATGCCTTATATTTACCAGACCGATAGCAATGGAGAAATTAAAGGTCGGAAGAGTTAAAACTAATGCTGAGTCATTAATAGGGCAATCCTGTAAGGTTGAATCAACAATTGATAATATAAACAATACAGGTACAGTAAATGTCAGAGGGCAAATATGGACTGCAAGGTCTGCCGATGACCGGGTAATTGAAAAGGATGAAATTGTGGAAATAAAAGAAATTATAGGTGTTAAACTTATAGTTCAAAAAAAATAATGGGAGGTTATTATGGAGTTTATTGGTTTTATAATATTATTTATAATTATAGCGGTTTTAATCGCAACAAATATCAGGATTGTTCCTCAAGCAAATGCTTATGTTGTAGAGCGCCTTGGGGCTTATCAAGCAACCTGGGGTGTGGGAGTTCATGTTAAAGTTCCTTTAATTGATAAAATTGCAAAAAAGGTTGTATTGAAAGAACAGGTTATTGATTTTCCCCCGCAGCCTGTAATCACAAAAGACAATGTAACAATGCAGATAGACACGGTAATATTTTTTCAAATAACCGATCCTAAGTTTTACGCTTATGGAGTTGACAGACCAATGTTGGCAATAGAAAATTTGTCAGCAACAACTTTAAGAAATATAATCGGTGATTTAGAGCTTGATGAAACATTGACTTCAAGAGAAATCATAAATTCAAAAATGCGGATTGTATTGGACGAGGCAACCGACCCCTGGGGTATTAAGATAAATCGTGTTGAAGTAAAAAATATTATACCGCCTAAAGAAATTCAAAATGCCATGGAAAAACAAATGAAGGCGGAAAGAGAAAAAAGAGAGTCCATACTTATTGCAGAGGGACAAAAGAATGCTGCAATATTAGTATCACAAGGTAAGAAGGAATCCTTGATACTTGAGGCGGAAGCAGAAAAACAAGCGGCTATTTTAAGAGCAGAGGCTAAAAAGGAAGCTTCCATCAGAGAGGCGGAAGGTGAGGCGGAAGCAATTTTAAGCATTCAGAAGGCAACCGCCGAAGGTTTAAAAATGATTAAGGATGTTGAGCTTAACAAAGAAGTTCTTACATTTAAGAGTTTTGAATCCTTTGAAAAAGCAGCAAACGGTCAGGCAACCAAAATAATAATACCTTCGGAAATTCAGGGTCTTGCAGGACTTTCAAAAGCACTGTCCGAAACTTTAAAGCAATAAAAA
>DCDU01000118.1 GCA_002316585.1 Firmicutes bacterium UBA1047
CGTAATTGCCGGCACACGCCGGTAGAGCAGGAACAACATGAATTGGCTGTGAAAATCCGCAAAATGACGGATGCGCAGATTTCAGAATACATAGCTAGGTTGAGAAAAAAGAACGTGGTCCCGGCAGAAATTCCGGAAATGGATAAAGTCCGCCGACAAGCAGTTGAAGATTTCATTTCCAGTATCCACCCCGGGCACGGAATCGGACAGGCCACAATTGCAAAGCTGCGGGAATACGCGCAGGATGCCCAAAGAATACGCTGACGAGCCTCGGACAGACGTAAAGATGTGGAAAATATAAAGAAGAGGGATCATTCTACTTTGAAAGTGGCCAGAAAAAAGAAGGAGAGCAAAGAAGTTCAAGCAAAAAGCGGTGAAAGAATTGTCTATAAGCATAGCCAAGTTAAATGCTTTAAGTCAATGATAAAATGTAAGAATTTTTTGCTGCAACTAAATCGCTATATGTAAAAAGCTTTGCCACACCATTTTCCCTCAGATTTCCTATTTCCTCTACGTGGGGAACATATCTTTTGAATGGGACATGGTCTTCTAAGTAGATTTTTTGAAATTGTGGATTGAGATCAGAAAGTGGGACGTCTTCTAATTTGCAAGGTTTGTTTAGCTGAATCCTGAATTCATTTTGGTGGCTAAATTTTTGGTGCTTAAAAAGGAAGGTTAAATATTCACGATGAATTTGTAACAGATATCTGTCTTGAATATCTGATTTATTGTATTTCACTATACCCGCATAAGCTGTAAGATTATTTTTGCTTAAATGTAATTCAAATTTCTCAAGAAACTTTTGTGCATCTAAGAGCACCATTTGAACGTTTTGAGGATAGTTATGTGTAAAGTCTTTAAGAACTTGATTTTTAATTAAAATCTTTGTGTCAGCACAATCATTGCGATAGACGGTATATAAACAATAGATAGGGCGATTAGAATTAATCCCGATGCAGCGGCATGATCTTGTATCACTTGGATCACTTTGGAGAGTGCCTTCATCGTCCCAAAAACTACTGGCAGCTTTCATATAAAGTAGACCAGAAGCCAAGTCTTCTGCAAACTTATAACAATCATAGAACTTTATGAAATATGCTATGTCCTTTATTGAAGGCTGGTTCCATTCTACAATTTGACATGAATGAAAATTAGATAAAGAAAGCAAGCAATTACCCCCTCTATAAATACTTTTTAATATAACATTCAATTTATAATATTTCAAATTTTTAATGGGTGGCTTACAGGAAAGGATGGTACCATGACGGTCGACGAGGTAAAGAAGCTGCTGAAAATCTATTATGACATCCCGGCCATGATCGCCGAGGAATGGGCTACCATCCGCCACTGCGAAGCCGAGAAAAACGAGATAACACTGCCGCCCGTCAACCTTTCTGGGATGCCGGGCGGCAAAGGCATGACTGGAGACAGGACAGCCTCCATGGCGCTAAAGGACCAGGCACGGTTCTATGAGCAGGAGGAGATGGCCTGCCAGAAGCGAATAGCCGATCTGCAGGAGAAACGGAACTGGCTGGGCGTCGCGCTGGGGAAGTTGGATCCGACCGACCGGTACATATTGGAATTGCGGTACATGGGTGACCAGCGGAACCGGAAATACACCCGTCGGCCGACGTGGAAAGAAATTGCAGACAAGGTGAACTACAGCGAAAGCCGGGTTAAGCAAGTGGCAGGCGCCGCCATCTTACGGTTGGCCATGATGTCCGACCAGATTGTGTTTCCCGGAATGATACGCTGAAAAAGCTGTACGTTTCTGTACGAAACTGCCCGTTCTGCTCCTTTTATTTGTGCTACAATATAATCAGGGAATTTCGGGAGGGCGTTCGGCGATGGCCGGGCGCTTGTTATTTTTAATATACAATAAAATTTTCTTATGTGGTATAATATTGCAAACAAGATTTATCACTAAGTTGAACGCAATATGAAAGGAGGCGAACTATGAGCAAGCTATTTAAGCTGTCAATGTTTTTGACGTCCTTTTATCCGCTGTGGTTGTCAATAATAATTGAGGATATTATTAGCATTTACAAAGAAAAATACATTAAAACAGAGATTATTAGCATTATATCTATACTATTTATGAGTGCGATTGCAACATTTATAGTGTTAAAATCGTTAAAAGTGGTTGAAAGTAAAAGCCCAGATCCTGGAACATATTATATCGTCAGTGCACAAAAGATAAAGGGGCTTACTTCGGAATTCCTGCTTGCTTATATTTTGCCATTTTTTGCATTCGATTTTACTAAACTAGATAGTGTAATTCTTTTTTTAGTTTACTTTTTAACATTAGCATTTTTATGTATACGTAATGATAATATTTATGCTAATATATTACTTGAGATCAAGGGATATCATTTTTATAGATGCTCATTAGGCGAAAATGACCAGCAAGAACAGGAGAAACCTATTCAAAAAACAATTTTGAGTAAGCGTGAGCTAGATAGCAAGTTGGGACACTTAATTGAAATTTATGATTGGAATGAGATTTTAACACTCGACAAAATTACTCAAGAGGTTTAGATGCAGGAACTTCACAGAGCGCATTGTCATTAATAAAGTCGATTCTAGTTTTGTCACAAAGTGTTTTGACTAAACGTGCCTTTAGCTTTTCATTCTTGACAATAAACTGATTTTTACTGTTTAAAGATATTCCTAATTTTTCAGCTACTTTTTTGCGCATAGGTATTTTTTGAATTGCTTTGAATTTTTCATCATTAAATGTAGCAAATCTACGAGGATAATAGCCACAAGTAGCAGCACTTTCAAAATCAGGAAAGTCTTCAATGATATCAGCCTTAGAAATTTCTTGAAGCTTATCAGAACATTTCTTTCGATATGATTTCTCAAGATTTAAAATCGTTCACAATTTGATCAAACTGTTTATATGATTTCTTCAAATTGTGAACG
>DCDU01000112.1 GCA_002316585.1 Firmicutes bacterium UBA1047
GAAGAAGCTTACGATATATTTAAAGAGCAAATAATTATAGGAGTAAATGCAGGAGCAGATATTATTTTAATTCATATATATCGGTCATTGTTTCAATTAAAATAATATCTGCTCCTGCATTTACTCCTATAATTATTTGCTCTTTAAATATATCGTAAGCTTCTTCAAAACTAAGAGTGCCCAAAGGGGATAGGAGAGTTCCTATGGGCCCTATATCTAATGCAACATATTTTTCTTCCAAACCTTCAGTTGATTTTCTTGCGGTTTTTACAGCGGCAGTTATTATTTCTTCAACCGTATATGATGAATTTTTCAATTTCAACCTGTTTGCACCGAATGTATTTGTGGTGACAATATTTGAACCTGCATTTAAATACTCATTATGTATATTGTAAATGACTTCAGGATTCGTTATGTTTAACTCTTCCGGCAAGTCACCGGTTTTTAATCCGTTTTTTTGAAGCATGGTGCCCATAGCGCCGTCAAAGAATAAAAATTTATCTAATTTATTTATCACAGGTTTTACTCCTTCCTTGGAATCTGCAATTGCCAAAAAGGTTACAATTTAAGCAGGATTTTTTATGAATTTTATTGCTCTTATCAAAGCCTATAAAAGCTGTCACGGATTTTTTAGGTATTAGGATCGAATAATCCGATGCTGTAAGGCCAATAAGCTTTTGCGCATTTAATGCAGACAGTATTTCGTTTTGATGCGAAATGGGAACATCACCGTAACCGGGACTGTATCTGAATGTAATATTACAGTTTTCTTCTGCGGCAATTGCCTTAATTTCAGCTTCTGCAATATCACACAGAGCTTCGATACAGGAGGTTGCGCAGGCATCAAACACAACAGCTTTAGATAAATTTGACACGCTGTAATATTTAATTCTTTTTTCTGCTTCAAAACCGATAGTTGCAGCCATTATTGCAGATTTATCACAATGCTTAAAAAGATTGCATAAATCATTTGATTTTATATTTATTATGTTTTCAAAATTAATGCTATTGTTTTCTTTTTTAATGTCAAAAATTTCGTAAACATATTTCAGCTCGCTTATTTCTTGCAATTCAGCTATTGATTCATTAAGTAATTTATCGGTTTCTTCATCAATTTTTTTATTTTTGTATCCCAAATACCTTAAAGCTTCAGTCTTATCTATTTTGGTTGAATCATTATTAAGATGTCTTACACTCATTCGTCAACACACTCCTGATGGCAGCAATACTGCCTAAAATTTTTCTTGCGGTGGAGGGTTTATTCATTGTATAAATATGGATGCCGTCAACTCCCCAGGATAACAGGTCAATTATCTGACTGACCGCATAAGACATTCCTGCTTCTTTTAAAGCTTCGGGATTGCTTTCGTATTTTTCTAATAGCCTTCTGAATTTCTTAGGTATTGAATTTCCGGTAAGATTTATTATGGTGTCTATTTGCCTTTTATTAAGTATTGGCATAATCCCGGTTATTATAGGTAAATTGATTCCTTTTTTCTGTGATTTGTCATAAAAATCATAAAATAATTCATTGTCAAAAAACATTTGAGTTACTAAGAAATCAGCGCCGGCATTCATTTTTCTTCTTAGAAAATCAATATCGAAATTTAAATCCTTTGCATCCGGATGCTTTTCCGGATAGCAGGCAGCTCCGATACATAAATCAGAGTTTCTTTTAAAATATTCTATAAGCTCCGCTGAATTTTTATATCCGTCATCGGGGAGGGTGCCCGGTACATAATCTTTCGGATAATCTCCTCTTAAAGCCATGACATTTTGAACATTATTTTCTTTTAAGGAATTTAATATATTGTCTATTTCATTCTTAGTTGAAGATATGCAGGTAACATGAGCAATGGATGTCAAATTGTATTTATTTTGCATATATGATGATATTTCAACCGTCTTGTCTTTTGTGCTTCCGCCTGCTCCATATGTAACGCTGATAAAATCAGGCTCCAGGTTATATAGTTCATCAATTGCATTATAAATTGTGTCAACCGGATAATTTGCTTTGGGCGGAAAAATCTCGAATGATACCAAAGGATTTTTTTCTTTAAATTTATCTTTTATTTTCATAATTACCTCCCGATATAAAAAAATCTTCCCCGGCATTGGGAAGACATTGTCTCTAAAATCCTCATCTGCCGGTTTAAAACCGCTGGAATTAGCACCATATTCATAGATTGGTTGCCGGACTTCACAGGGCCAGATCCCTCCGTCACTCTTGATGATTTTATTAAATTATTAAAACAAAGTATATATCTAGTAATATCAAATTGTCAACAACAAAATGTTTTTTATTTCATTTTCATTAAAATTCGGTATGTTATCATTTAATAACAATTGACTTATTGATACATATAAGAATATAATAAAACGAAATGAAATTTACACATTCCGTTCTAAACTGTTGTTTAGAATGATTTTTTTGTTATTATGAAAGGATTGTCAAAATGGAAAGCGACTTAAAAAGAAATTATCTTTTTACAAATAAGGATTTGATAAGATTATTAATTCCCCTTATGATAGAACAGTTTTTAGCTGTAGCAGTGGGAATGGCTGATTCAATAATGGTTGCAAGCGTAGGGGAAAGTGCAGTGTCCGCAGTGTCTTTAGTTGATTCAATTATCATTTTGCTCATAAATGTTTTTGCTGCATTAGCAACGGGAGGCGCCGTAGTTGCAGGTCAATTTATTGGTCAAAAGCAAAATGACAAAGCATGTAAAGCAGGAGAGCAGCTGCTGTTATTTGTTACTTTTATTTCAATTATTGTCATGGCGGTCATGTATTTAGGAAAAGGGTTCATTCTGAATGTAGTATTTGGAAGTATAGAGCCAGATGTTTTTGCCTATGCAGACACATATTTGCTAATAACTTTTGCCAGCATACCGTTTATAGCTGTTTATAACAGCGGCGCAGCATTGTTCAGAGCTATGGGCAATTCGAAAATTACTATGTCTACGTCAATTATTATGAATATAATAAATGTATTCGGCAATGCTTTATTAATTTACGGAGTAGGCATGGGTGTGGAAGGTGTTGCAATTCCGACTTTGGTTTCAAGAGCAGTTTCGGCGGTTATAATTGTGGTGCTGCTGAGAAACGAAGAGTTAATTGTTCACATAAGCAAAAGGTTTAAATATAAATTTAATAAAGATATGGT
>DCDU01000218.1:0-171 GCA_002316585.1 Firmicutes bacterium UBA1047
CGCAGTCTCAATCACCAAAATATTTGCTCCTCACGTCGCATATTTTGGGATTTCGTTGCGGTTGACCTACCATCCATTTTTCAGAAAAAAGACTCTGAATGGTGTATAAAAAAACAATCCCGCCAAGGCTTTAGCGAGATTTACATAGCGCAGTCTCAATCACCAAAATAT
>DCDU01000218.1:377-1293 GCA_002316585.1 Firmicutes bacterium UBA1047
GCAGGTGGGATTTCTGTCAACTGATTTTAGCGTCCCGTCAAAGCGGGCTTGCCATAGGCAGTCAAACTTGAATTCCCTTTTACAATATGTCGGTTGAATTAAAAGATTTCCGAACACCGCAGGCAGTTTGCTTAAATAAATTATACCATAAACCATCAAATTTACAACTGATTTTTGCATATAACTTCTGAATTGCCTTTTGAATTATTAGTATTTTAACCTCTGTTTTATATAATATTCAATGTTATGTTTATAGCAAACTATCTAATTCATCTTGGTAAATAACTTCTTTTTCCATTAAAAGTTTAGCTGTTTTTTCAACTTTTTCTTTATTATCCTCAATTAATTTAACCACTTCTTTATATATTTCGGAAGTGAGTTTCTTTACAGATTCTTCAACTGATGTTAATGGTATTCGAAGCATGTCCGACAGCAGCCGGTAATTGATAAATGCCGAATCATTCATTCCATATTTTGAAATATAATCAATTGCCAATGAAGTAGCTTTTTCAATATCGTTTTGTGCTCCGGCAGTAATATTTTCATTTCCGAAGAATACTTCTTCCGCTGCTCGTCCTGCCATCAGGACAGATAAATGATTTTTGATTCTTTTTTTAGTCATAATTTCTTCGGAATTAGGGGTGCTTAATGTGTATCCTCCCGCTCCCTTACTTGTGGGGATTACAGAAACGCGGATAATTTTATTCTCCGGAAGCAAATATCTTGAAACAAAAGCATGTCCTGCTTCATGATATGAAGTAATTGTCTTTTGCATTTCATTGTCATAATCTTTCTTTTCAACTCCCGCCAAAACTTCCAAATATGCTCTTTTAATATGCTCTTCGGTTACTTCATCTGAATTTTCTCTTATTGCCGACAGTGCCGCTTCATTAATTAAATTTTCAATCATTGCACC
>DCDU01000218.1:1432-4408 GCA_002316585.1 Firmicutes bacterium UBA1047
ATCATTGCACCGCTGAAATAAACGGTCAAATCAGCTATTTCATCTATATTGACATCTTTTGCGTTTATTTTGTCTAAATAAAGTTTTATAATATCTTTTCTCGCATTTTTATCCGGAAGCATTATTTCTATTTGTCTGTCAAATCTGCCAGGTCTTAACAATGCATTGTCCAAAGTATCTATTCTGTTTGTGGCCGCTATCACAACCGCGCCTGAATCATCCGCAAATCCTGACATTTCAGTTAAGAGAGCATTTAAAGTCCTGTCACTTTCGTCACTTCCCTTAATGTTGCCTGCCGCTCTTTTTTTGCCGATAGCATCTATCTCATCAATAAAAATAACGCTTTTACCTGATTTTTTTGCTTTCTTAAATAAATTTCTGATTCTGCCGGCGCCGAGCCCTGCATAAACCTGAACAAAATCCGAGCCTGATACCGCATAGAACGGAACTCCCGCTTCTCCTGCCAAAGCCTTTGCCATTAATGTCTTTCCCGTTCCGGGAGCGCCGTAAAGAAGTATGCCTTTTGGCATCCTTGCATTAAACCTGCTGTACTTTTCGGGATTTTGTATGAAGTCCACCAATTCAAGAAGGCTTTGCTTAGCTTCGTAATTTCCTGCCACATCGTCAAATTTCATTGTCGATGTTCCAATATATTCAATTTCATTTAGGTTATTGATTTCTTTTTGTGCAAACTTTTTATTTCTGAAAAGTATAAAATATATAAAAATCAAAACACCGATAATAGATATAATCTGATAGGTTTCCATATATCCCCCTAATGCCTTATCCATCGCTCAGGATTGCATTTTCATTACTGTTATCTTATTTTAACACAGGGATATATACTTATATATACTCAATATATAGCTTAGGTTCATATATTTTCCTTAGTTTCCAACAGGCATATGCATTGCGCGGCTATACCCTCCCCTCTTCCCGCAAAACCTAAATTCTCGGTGGTGGTTGCCTTTATATTTATATTTGAAATGTCGGTTTTTAAATCATTAGCTATATTTTTCTTCATTTCGTCAATAAATGGGGACATCCTTGGTTTTTGAGCAATTATTACAGCATCAATATTACCTACCGTAAAATTATTTTCATTCATTAATTCATACACTTTTCTTAATAAAACACGGCTGTCTGCATCCTTATACTTGCTGTCAGAATCAGGAAATAACTTTCCTATGTCACCCCTGCCCATGGCTCCCAAAAGGCTGTCCATAATCGCATGAATTAAAACATCTGCATCAGAATGGCCATAAAGACCCTTCTCATAAGGAATATCAACGCCTCCGATTATTAATTTTCTGTCTCCGGTTAAAGCGTGTACATCGTATCCGATTCCGACTTTCATAATTCCTCCTTTTAATAAATGCTCGCAAGAATTTCCGCCATCCTTAAATCAAGAGGCGTAGTTATTTTTATGTTTTTATACAATCCTTCGATTGTTTTTACTTTATAACCGTAATATTCAACAATGGATGCATCATCCGTAAACAACGCATCTTCAGTCATGGCATTTTCATAGCATTCCCTAATAATGCCAAAATCAAAAGCCTGAGGAGTTTGAGCCGCTCTTAATTTTTTTCTGTCAAATGTTTTTGCGACCATTCCCTCTTCTGAAACTTCCTTTATGGTATCAAGAACATCTATTACAGGAATACAAGCTTTATGGATAAGAGCGTTTTCTATGCAGGTGCTTATTAAATTGTAGGAAATAAACGGCCTTACCCCGTCATGTATCAAAACCACATCGCAGCTTTTTCTCACCTTCTTTAATCCCTGATAAACAGAGTCTGTCCTTGTCTTCCCGCCGGGCACCACATGTGTTATTTTAGTATAAAACGGTGCTATTTCATCTTTTACGAATTCTATATCATCCTTGTTAATAACTAAAATAATCGCATCCACATCATTGCTTTTTTCAAATTTATACAAGGTGGTATCCAAAATGGTTTTCCCCGCAATAGTCATATATTGCTTCGGCATTTCAGAGCCCATCCTTGTTCCTTTTCCTGCCGCAACAATTATTGCGGCAACATGTTTTTTGTTTTGCATTTATTTCCTCCTACAAAGACCTTCTCCAAATTGGTGACATTCCTTTTACCGCAAGGACTAATCCTATAGTAAAAATGTGAACCCTTATTTGGTGTGTCTCCATTCCTTAAATCAACCCATTAATATTCAAATCCTCCAACGAAACATCAGGCACACCTAATTTCCTTGCAGGAATGAATTTGCCGTGGCAGTCCGAGCCTCCCGATATCATTAAACTGTTTTTTTTGCAGAAGTCAATATAATATGAAACAGAACCATTATTATAAGGGGAAAAGCACTCAATGCCGTCAATCCCAAGCTCCTTCCAGTATCTTAATTCTCCCTCGGGCATAACGGAATTTTTATAATGATAGGAAGGATGAGCTAAAAATATCTTTCCTCCGCTTTTCTTTGCAATATTAATTACTTCCCCGGGACTTTTTAATTTTGCTTTTAACCCCGAGTTGTAAACATCCGTCAAATGCTCCGGAATATTTTTGTGTATTCCTTTATCAATCATATAGTTGGCTGACTTCCAGCCTCCTCTTTTTCTGTCATACTCATAGTTTTCGAAATCTTCGGCGCTTACGTTCTCATATTTGTTTGCGGCATAATTGCCGATATACTCTTTATTTGAGTTTAATTTGTTTTGGTTGGTCCAATTCATTAATTGCAGCAAATCTTTATTATTTATATCAAAATTATATAATGTCAAATGATATTCTTTCCCATTATATTCGGTGGACAATTCCGTTCCGGGCATAAAAATTAAATTGTCGCTTTGTCTTAGTATATCTTGCATGTTCTTAATATTGTCAATACTGTCATGATCTGTTATGGAAAATATATTAATTTTATTTTCCAGCAATTCTTTTTTTAATTCTGTCACATCCCATGTGCCGTCTGAAGCACAGGTATGCATATGCATGTCAACTT
>DCDU01000121.1:0-1181 GCA_002316585.1 Firmicutes bacterium UBA1047
TAGCTGTAATTTAATTTGCTTGCTTCCTCAATTATCATTGAAATTAATTTATTGCCAATGCCTAATCCTCTATAATCATTACGGACATAAAGCCTTTTCATTTCACATATATCGTCATCCACCTTACGAAGAGCAATACAGCCTGCTGCTCTGCCGTCAACCAACGCTAATATTAAAGCCCCGGCAGGCGGTACATATTTTCCCGGCAGTGTATTAAGCTCTTTTTCAAAGTTTTGAAAGTCCAGGTCTACTCCCAATGACTGTGAATATTCGATAAAAAGCCGCTTGATTTCTTCTATCATGCCTTGTGTGTATTGGGCTGTTATTTGATTAAATTCAATAACGTTATCCATGTTAATTTGACACCTCCATTATCAGTCATGGCTATCGAGATAATCAAGTTCTTTAGTAATTTTGTTTCCGGGGTTTCCCTAAACATTTTAAAAAATATATCGTTAAATCGTCATCATTTACACATACAGAGTAGGGTTCTAATGGCTTACCCTTATACCAAACACCTGAACCATCCGGTATATATCCCCTTTTTACATACATCCTTTGAGCAGTACCATACCCGCTGTGCAGCCCTACTGACAGAGAAACATAATCACTTTTTTCTTTTGCTAAACTTTCTGCAATATCCATAATTCTATTGCCTATGCCTCTTTTTTGATATTTAACAAGTACATTGAAGTCAACAATTTCAGGTATATTTCTATGTTCAAAAGGTCCAGCTTCAGCATAAGGAAGCAATGTAACATATCCTGCAGCATCACCGCTTACTTCAGCAACAATAACTGATTTATCATTGTTTTCCTGCTGATTATAATAATTCTTAAATAATTCATATGATTTATGCCAGCCTTGCCGTAAAAATCCGTTAACAAATTTCTCTATATCATCTTTCACCATAGACCGTATTGCTATCCCATCATTATGATAATAAATCATTTTAATCTCCTTAATTCAACATGTTTTCGCCGAAATATTTATTAATAGTTAAATTATAGCTAATATAGCAGTCTGCCTAAGTTCCGTTATAAATGTTCTCCAATCATATTCATTGCATCATTTATATCAACAGCGGCCATTTCAATCCATGCTGTTCTGTATCCGCTCTTTATGGCATTATTTTTTGAAGGTATATTTGACCATGCTGTGCAATAAAACGGTACCTTTCC
>DCDU01000121.1:1323-4021 GCA_002316585.1 Firmicutes bacterium UBA1047
GTGCAATAAAACGGTACCTTTCCACGGTTTATGATTTCATCGGTTAATATTTTCGTAAGAGTTGTGGCAACCCCTAATATCCTATACTCAGGCAATACATCAACTCCTAAATTGCACATTGTTTCACTATAATTACTTGCTCCCGAAACACCGGCAATTTTTCCGTCAATATACCCTACAGCAGCCAATACATCCTTGCTGATACCGCTTCCGTATCCTAATGCCATATGGAATCTGTCATCCTTGTATAAAAGAGGAATCTCGTCTTCCGATAAAACCTTTACATAAATATCATTATTAATATCCACTTGCTTTTCCATATCCGGCAAAAAAAATTCCGCAATATGACAAACACATTTGCCATACTTTTCAAGTTCCTTGTTAAGAAAAATAAGCTGTGGTGTATCAAAAATAGTATAATCCGGATGCCTGTTAATAATTGCACTGATGTGCTCTAAAATGCTTTCATCCACTGATGCGACCAATCCTCCGCCGTAATATGCGAATCCGCAGAATTGCGGTTTCTTGTAGTATTTTTTTGCTCCATTATTTAATTTTGATATTACTACCGTATTTCCTCTGTTTACAAAATTATCTATGGAGCAATTAAAATCTATCGCTGATTGCTCCATAGCAATTCTTAATATTTCTTTATTATTCATAATTAACCTCATAATTCACTTCCTCGTAATCCCCATAACCTAAATCATCACCTGAAGTGGTAATAAAGATATTAACGTTTTCATTTTACTCCAACCGATAATTTAAATCAACCGAAAATATTTATGCCGTCATCTTAAATAGACGATTTTTTACTTTAATTGTTCCGTAGCAAATAAATTGAAAATTGATAGGCAATTGTATTAGTGGCATAATTAAAAAGAGCAAATACTCTCTATAGTATTTACTCTTTAAAATATGATTTCACACTGCGAATGCCCTACAATTATTTTTCGGAAGGACATTTAGAAAAGTGGGTAGAACGCGCAGGATATCTTTCACCTTCAGTTTAGAATGACCCGGTTATTCACGGAAATGCCATGATTATTGCGCTAAAATGGCAATACTATTTTTTCAGGAAATTCGTTTCCTCTTAAATATGCTCCAACAGACATTTTCTTTTTTCCCGGCGTTTGAATTTCCTTAAGTATTACGATTCCGTCCCCGGCTTTAACAAAAATTCCTTCGTTGCTTGCTTTTATTATATAGCCCGGCTCATAATCCGAATCATCATTATTATTTATATATGATGATTTATATACTTTCACGGTTTTTTCGCCCAATGTAAAATAGGCAGAAGGCCACGGGGACAATCCCCTGATTAAATCATGTATATTCTTTGCGGATAAGCTCCAATTTATCCTTCTGTTTTCATTGTTGAACATTGGAGCATAATTTGAAAGAGAATCGTCTTGTTTTTGCGGTGATAATTGACTTTTCTCCAATTTATCCAATGTTTCGAGCAGCAAGTCCGCACCCTTATGCATTAAAATATCATGAAGCTCTCCCGCATTCATATTTTCATCTATTTCCACTTCTGTTTTTAAAAGCATATCGCCTGTATCTAATCCAACATCCATTTGCATGGTTGTTATTCCGGTTTTTACTTCACCGTTGATGATTGCCCAGTTTAATGGCGCTGCTCCTCTTAATTCAGGCAGCAACGAAGCATGGACATTGATACAGCCGTACTTGGGCATTGTTAAAATTTCCTTGCTCAGTATTTGTCCGTAAGCAACCACAACAATGACATCAGGATTATATGATTTTAGCACATCGATATTTTCTTGTTTTTTTATTCTGTCAGGCTGAAAAATTTTAAGCCCTAATTGTTCCGCCGTTTCTTTTACTTCTGATTTTTTTAATTTTTTCCCCCGTCCAAAGGGTTTATCCGGCTGAGTTACAACCAAAACGATATCATGACCGCTTTGGTGAAGTTTTTGCAGGGTCGGAACAGCAAATTCCGGTGTTCCCATAAATATTACATTCATATTAGCTTGCATCCTTTCGCTTCTCTTAAGTACAAATTGTAATGAAAGGGAGTCACTTTCCCACTAACTCCTTTTTTGTACTCTGTCAGTAAACAAAACTCCGTTTAAATGGTCTACCTCGTGGCATATGCAGCGAGCTAAAACACCTTCCGCATCCAACTTAATCTCTTGACCATTTTCATCCGTATATTCTACCGTTACATTCATAGGTCTTGAAACTATACCCTTTTTTTCGGGAACACTGAGGCAGCCTTCCTGACCGGTTTGTTCTCCTGAGCGTTTTATTATTTTAGGGTTAACCATTTTATATACATTGCCGTCTTCCACATCCATTACAACAACCCTCTTGAGTATTCCAACCTGCGGAGCGGCAAGTCCTACGCCTTCATTTTCATACATGGTTTCAACCATATCATCCATGAGTGTCCTGATTTTATCATCAACAACGGTTACTTCCCTGCTTTTCTTTCTTAATATTTCATCGCCTTCATATCTTAAATTTCTTAATGCCATAAGCCCTCCTAAATTGTATCTGTGTTAATATTTATACTTACCTTTATATTTTCTATATCCTTATCCATATATACAGACCTTAAAATTTTTTTGGTTTCAGCCAAACTATGGTTTGACACCTTTATAAACAAATTAATTCTGTACTCGTCATTAACCTTGTATATATTGTGCGGTACAGGTCTGTACAATAATAA
>DCDU01000121.1:4156-8824 GCA_002316585.1 Firmicutes bacterium UBA1047
GCTTCTTTCCTTTATCATTTCTTGAACTGCTTCTTTTACTTCCGAATATTTTTCATTGGCTGTTTTTATAACCAATTCCTCATTACGTGATATTAAGCATATATTTATTATATTAATAAATGGCGGAAATGCAAATTCTTTTCTTAATTTTAATTCCTGATTCAAAAATATATCATAGTCATTGTTTCTTGCTGCGTTTATAATGAAATTTTCAGGCTCGTAGGTTTGTATATATACATTTCCGTTTTTATCTCCTCTGCCTGCCCTTCCGCTTACCTGGGTTATAAGCTGAAATGTTTTTTCGCTGGAGTTGTAAAAGGGCAAATTGAGTATTGCATCTGCCGACAAAACACCAACCGTAGTTACCTCCGGGAAATCAAAACCCTTGGCAAGCATCTGTGTACCTATTAATATATCAATATTCCCGTATTTAAAATCATTATATATATTATCGTAGCAGTCCTTGTCAGTCATTGAATCCATGTCCATTCTTTCAACGGATGCATGGGGAAATAATTTATTTATTAATTTTTCAACATGCTGTGTTCCTGCACTGAATTGCTCGATTTTATCACTGCCGCATTTCGGACATGTGTATGTCATTTTTCTTGTTCTTCCGCAATAGTGGCACTTCAGCATATTTCCTTTGATGTGATAAGTCATGGAAACGTCACACCGCTGGCATCTTATTACATGTCCGCATTTTTTGCAGGATACGAAGCCTGAATATCCCCTTTTGTTTAAAAAAAGTATTACCTGCTCCTTATTTTTAAGAGAATTCCTGATGCTTTCATATAATTCCTCACTGATAATAGTGTTGTTTCCCTTGTCAAGCTCTGCTGACATGTCTACAATTCTCATGTCAGGCATCTTTGCATCCTTAACCCTGTTTTTCATTTCAATTAATTCTATCTGTCCCTTAATTGCCATGTAATATGAATTTAACGATGGTGTTGCAGACCCTAAAATAACCTTGCCCCCCGTCATATATGCCATTTTAATCGCTACTTCTATTGTGTCATACTTCGGGGATGTTGATGATATATAGCTGTCCTCATGCTCCTCGTCAATTACAATTACTCCTAATTCGTCAATGGGAGCAAATATGGCAGAGCGTGCTCCTATGACTATATCCGCTTCTTTGTTAAAAACCCTAAGCCATTGTATATATTTTTCTTTTTTGCTGAGTCTTGAATGAAATACAGCAATTTTATTGCCGAATCTCCTTTCAAATCTGTCAATTGTCTGAGTTGTAAGCGAAATTTCCGGAACAAGCATTATTGACTGCTTGTTAATCTTTAAGTATTCTTCAATTATATTCATGTATACTTCAGTCTTGCCGCTTCCGGTTACTCCATGGAGCAAGAATGCCTTTTTATCTGAATTAAGAATTGTTTCGCAGGCATTTTTTTGCTCTTCGTTTAAACATAAAGGCTCGGTCAACTGAAACTCTTTATGATTTAAATTATCTATGACTAATTTTTCTTCTAAAATATCCTTTTTTATAAGGTTATTTATAACTGCTCTTGAAACATTCAGTTTATCTGTCAGCTGTGTTATACTTACGGATTGATGTTTTTTAAGATATTCTATTACCTTCATCTGATTCGGAGTTTTGTTTATGTTGTATTCAGTAATTTCCTTGTCTTCCTTTAAGCAAACATGTTTTTCAAAGGCGCTTTGCGTCTCGGAAGGTATTACAAGCCTCATGGCATCGGAGTATTTGCATATATATCTTTCCCTTATCCAAAAAATCATCTTTATCATCTCTTTTGTTACTATAGGTTTTTCATCTAATATTTCAATGACAGGCTTAATTTTTTCCATTGGATAATCGCAGGTTGAATCAACAGAAACTATTAATGCATCAATGATAGTTTTACCTCTGCCGAAATTTATGCTTACTCTTTTGCCTTCTTCAGCTAAGCTTATTAATGCATCGTCTACCCCGTATGTGTAAATTTGGTCTGTACTCTTTGAATTATTATTTAAAATTACCTGTACAAAAGCTTTATACATATCTTCTCCACCGTTTTATGTTAAAATTAAATAATCAGTCGTTTGACTGATTATCTGACTATTCTTCCTGTCCGTGAGTTTCTTCAACACTATCTTCACTGTCTTCCGTTTCTGTTGCATTCGTATCTTCTTTTAGTTCTTTTTTATATTTGTCATAATCATATATTGCTTTATATTTTTCTTCATGGAACTCCTCAATAGCGATTCCCACAGGCTTTTTGGTATTTGTTTTAATCAAGGGTTCCGAGCCGTCAATTATTTGCCTTGCTCTTTTTGATATAACCGTCACCAATGAATATCGGCTGTCAACCATATCATTTAATTCATCTACTGATATTTTTTTCATTTCACTTCTCCCTAATTTTGCTTATTATTGCTTTGTTCCTTATTGCTCTGTTTTTTTCTGCCAGTATTATATGCTTAATTTTTTCGGTTGCTTTTTCTACATGATCATTTAATACAACATAATCATATTCAAAAGCATAGTTTAATTCATCGTAGGCGCATTCCATTCTTCTAAAAATCACTTCTTTTGAATCTGTGCCTCTTCCTTCAATTCTATATTTTAATTCAGTCAATGAAGGGGGAAGAATGAATATGAACACTCCCTTGGGGTAATTTTTCTTAACCTGCAATGCTCCTTGAATATCTATTTCTAAGATTATATCATTCCCTGCTTTCAGCTGCTTAAACACTTCTTCTTTGGGCGTTCCGTAATAATTGCCGTAAACTTTTGCATATTCCAAGAATTCACCATTGTTTATTCTGTTGATAAATTCTTCTTCATCTATAAAGTAATAACTGATACCTTCAGTTTCGCCTTGTCTCGGCTTTCTGGTTGTAGCTGATACGGAAACTTTCATATAACCCATTTTCATTAAAAGCTGCTTGCATATAGTGCCTTTACCTGCTCCCGAAGGGCCTGATATAACCACTAATAATCCCTCGTCCATCATTCACCTCTACTTGATATTGTGGTTGTTGTTCTCAAACCTCTGTGCCATCGTATCCGGCTGAATTGCCGATAAAATTATATAATCACAGTCAGTTATAATTACTGCCCTGGTTTTTCTGCCATAAGTAGCATCTATGAGCTTTCCTTTTTCACGGGTTTCCTGTATAACACGTTTTATCGGTGCTGATTCAGGACTTACAATTGCAATTATTCTGTTTGCCAATGCTATATTACCAAAACCTATATTTATAGTATTTGACATATTCAACTCCTATTCAATGTTCTGTATTTGCTCTCTGATTTTTTCCAAAAGGTTTTTAATTTCAATTACTGCTTGTATTATATCTAAACTGCCGATTTTAGAACCTATGGTATTTATTTCTCTGTTAGCTTCCTGTATGATAAAATCCAACTTCTTCCCGATTGTACCGCCACTGTCCAAAGCATCCGAAAGCTGACACATATGAGATTTAAATCTTACAATTTCTTCGTTTATATCACTTTTATCGGCATAGATTACAATTTCATTATACAATCTGTTTTCATCAAGTTCATAGGTGCTTCCCAACAGCTCTTTTATTCTTGACTCAAATTTGTTCTTATAATCATCCACAATAGTATGAGAGCTTTTAGATATGACTTCCATTAATTCAAGAATTTTAACCACATTTAATTTAATGTCGGCCTTTAGCTGCATGCCTTCGGTTTCCCTCATTTTCAGAAGGTTTTTCACCGCTTCATTCATTGCATTTTCCAGACAAATTCTTAGTTCATCATCATCCGGATCATCCTCTTTGGCAATTAAAACATCTTGAAATTTTATAATTGTATCAAGGGAAGGGTTGTTATTCATTCCTAATTCTATTTTAATTTTATCAATGGCATCTTTATATTGTTTAGCTAAAGATAAATTCGGTACAATTACAGTATCTGATTCACTTATGTAATCAATATTGATATATACATCCATTCTACCTCTTTGTACGCTATTTTTCAAGATTTTTCTTATATTATCCTCGAAAAAGCGCAAATGTCGCGGTGTTTTAATGTTAATATCGCAATATCTGTTGTTGATAGTCTTTATTTCAGCAGTAATACTCCTTTTCCCGTCGTTATATTCACCTTTGCCGTAACCGGTCATACTAAATATATTTGCCATTTTTCTCTCCAAAGTAATATATTTGTTATATTTTTTATTACAATAATCGCATTAAAACTCGGGGACATTCAAGTACGGGGACATTCCTTCATAGACTTGCCTCACAGACTTACCCACAATAAAGGTGTGTCCCTCTTCCGTTATACCCGCTGAGACTTTCCCTGCTTAGAGATGTGTCATCATACATATTATAACATTAAAACCCGATTAGTAAACAAAAATTTTAATTATGGAAAAACTGTTGGAGAACAATAATAAACCATAGAAGCTCTGAAAATTAAAAAAACTTTAAAAATATCATGACATAAAATCATTTATAATATACAATATAAAAATAGCAAGCAGTAAAGCAACAATTGTTTCACCTGCTGTTCTGCTATCGCTGAGCAATTGTATCATTGAGCTGTATTTATGCTATTGCTTTGCTATTGTTAAGGAGGTTTCATATGTCATTAGACGGTATTTTTTTAAACAGTATAACAAATGATTTATATAAAAAATTAATAGGCGGAAGGGTGGATAAAATCCATCAGCC
>DCDU01000121.1:8948-10672 GCA_002316585.1 Firmicutes bacterium UBA1047
AGGGTGGATAAAATCCATCAGCCTGATAAAAATGAAATAGTAATGTCAATACGAAGCAAAGGAGAAAACTACAAGCTGCTGATTACCTCAATAAGTTCAAGTCCGAGGCTTCATCTTACAAATGTAACCAGGCAGAATCCGTTGGAGCCTCCTATGTTTTGCATGCTTTTAAGAAAGCATTTGACAGGTGCCCGTATAACAGATTTGAGACAGGTTAATTTTGACAGAATTGTTGAAATATCATTTGAATGCAAGGATGAATTAGACTCTACGGTACATAAATCTCTAATAACGGAAATTATGGGCAAACACAGCAACATTATATTTATTAACCAAGATAAAACTATAATTGATTCGTTAAAAAGAATCACCGAAAATGTAAGCTCTGTAAGGCAAATTTATCCGGGACTTAAATATGTTATTCCGCCGGGCTCCGATAAATTAAACCCGCTTAAAGTTACAAGAGAATTGTTTATGAATGAAATTGAATCGGTGAACAGCGGAATTTATATTTATAATTTTTTATATAAGAACTTTTCAGGATTCAGCCCCTTCATATCCAAGGAAATATGTTACTTAACAAGCTTAAACGAAAGCACTTACTTAGGTGAGCTGAGCGAAACAAAAAAAGAAGATTTATGGAATGTGTTTAATAAAATCATAAATAAAATAAAACAAAATGATTTTTCTTTTACTATTTATTATGATGAAAACAAAAGCCAATATGGCTTTTATTGTATGGACGCCGAGCATTTAAAAGATTATGAAAGTAAAAGTTTTTCCTCAGCAGGCGAATTGCTTGATGAATATTATTATGAATTAGACAATAAAAATAAAATTAACCAAAGAGTTGCAAGTTTAATTAAAAGTATCAATACTAAAATAGACAGGGATAAAAAAAAGGTAGAAAAACAAAGAAACGAACTGTTAAATGCCGAAAGCAGAGATAAATACAGAATTTACGGAGAGCTTATGCTTTCAAATCTGCACAAAACTCCCGAAAATCACAAGCTGGCGGTAACGAATTACTACGACCCTGAGCAGAAAGAAATTACTATACCATTAGATCCAAAGCTGAATTTGTCACAAAACAGTCAAAAGTTTTTTAAAAGATATAATAAGCTGAAAAAGGCCGAGGAAGAACTTGAAAAGCTGATTGATTCAACCTTAAGTGAAATTTCCTACCTGGAAAATATTTTATTTTCCATTGAAGAATGTGAAACTACCGATGATTTAAACGATATCTACAATGAACTTATAGCCGAAGGTCTTATGAAAAGAAAATCAAAGGTAAATAAATCAAAAGAATCAAGACCTGTCACAGCATTTATATCATCTGCAGGTCATGAAATTCTTGTGGGAAAAAACAATATTCAAAATGATACGCTTACCTTTAAAATAGGTAAAAAAGAAGATTATTGGTTTCATGCAAAAAATATGCCCGGCTCCCATGTAATCATAAAGACAAACGGCGATGAATTAACTGATGAAGAGTACATTGAAGGGGCAAGAATTGCAGCCTTTTACAGCAAGGGGAAAAATTCGGGCACGGTTGAAGTTGATTATACCAAAAAGTCAAATGTGAAAAAGCCGACAAATGCTAAGCCCGGGTTTGTAATTTACGACACAAATTATTCAATGCTTGCAGAGCCGAATATTGAAGGGATTAAAGTTAAAAAATAGCAGTGTCATTACCATTAATTTTGAGTTTCCGCAAAAAGCAA
>DCDU01000176.1:0-11391 GCA_002316585.1 Firmicutes bacterium UBA1047
TTAAGTTCATCCTCGATTGAAGACCTAACCTTGAAAATTCGTATATATCCGCCTCCGCCTCTTCTGCTTTCCACAACATATCCTCTGTCATTGGTGAAGCGGGTAGTCAGCACATAATTGATTTGTGATGGAGAACAATCAAACTGCTGCGCCAATATATTCCTTTGAATTTCAATAGCCCGATTATTGTTTGCATCCATTAGTTCTTTTAAAAAGCCTTCAATTATATCACTTAAATTTGACAATACATCACTTCCTTACTTTGACCTTGCCTGTCCTTGACTTTGACTTTCTTTGACCTTAATATAATTATACCACCCCAAAAACAATTTTCAAGAGTTATTTTTACAAAAATATATTTTTTTATGTGAAATCTTTCATGCGAATAAGAAGTAATATATATTATTCAAAATCAACCCTCTGCAATCAGAAATTAGATTGCAGAGGGTTATTAATTCAATACTTATGCCGTTCAAATCATGCCTGTGCGCATATCCCCGATATATTGCCTCATCAACCGCATCCAATGATTTAGCTTCGTCGCGAAGATAACCAAATGCAACTCTGTGAAGCATTTCCTTGTTTTCCATTATAAATGAAGTATAGGCTTCTTTGTCTATTTTTTTATTAAGCATTGCACCAATTACCTTCCTTTCTGCTTATTAGAGTAAGTAACATGACATTTTCATTTCAAAAATAAAAAATATTTATAATAAAAACACTTAAGCATAGAAAAGTCGTTGTTCTTTCAACGTTTCCCGTTAAATTTACATATTTTTTGTGCTGATTTTTTCAGCAGTCCGATTCCAAACTATAGGAATATTTGTAAGAGATATAAGGTTTATTTGTAATTTTTAAAAACATTTAATAGCCTTAAGTAATGGCTGGCTTCACGAATTGTATGATCTCCCAATAGAGGTATTATAATTGATTTTATGCTGCAATTAAGCAATCCCTGTGTTCCCTGTGTTTTGAAGTCTTTTAATGCTTGGGTAGCCTTTAGGCTATTATTTGTAACCTCATCAATGGGTATTGCCATATCTATTGCAGCTTTTGCTTCTAATGTCAGTTGATCAAATTCTTTGCCGAAATTATTAGCTGCATTGAACAATTCATCCTCGGAAGGATCAAGTAAACCACGAATAAATTTTGAATGTTCCGCCATTATTCTGTTCCAAAACATTTCTTGCTCTAAAACCTCTTTTTCAATATCTAAGTACTCTCTGTTTTGAATTTTTTGTATTGTTTGCACATATAACCTTGCTTCTCGCATTATATGATCAATTAATAACGGATAATTAACCGTGAACATATTACATGACAATACATTATTTAAAATATTAGCTTTAAACTGTATCAATGCTGAAGTTAAGTCCATAGCCCATTGGTTTATATAATATACTCTTTCTTCAAGTTGCGGATTAACAGAAATAAAATTACTTCCCATTAATTCAGTTTCCTTTTGCGTCAATTCAGTTGGGATATTAACACCGGTATAATATGAAGAGACCCTTTCAGCCTGTAGTGTGTAAGGTGTAAAAACTTCACCTGACTGAAGTACACTTTGACTTACATTTCCATTTGAAAGGAAAATAACTTCATCCAATATTTTATCAAATTTTCTTCTGAATTCATCAGCTCTTTGGGAATAATTAAAATCTCTAGGGGTAAACCCCAATTGCAGAAAAAAAGAATGTTCCTTCATAATTCTTAAAAAGAATAGGTGCAGCTCTAATGATTGCTGTACGAAATTACTTCTTGCTTGCATTGTATATCCTCCTGATAATCAAATTATACATTTATATTATGTTTATAATGACAATATGCCAATTACATTATTCTACAATGTTTTTATTGAGGAATTTTAATTTTTATATGTTCTTAATTATTAAAAAATAAAATAGCAATGCCTATCAACGCAACACAGCTTGCTATCTTATAATACTTTTTGCTTCTCATATTTTCGTTGCGATTTATTTAACCCTTTTGAACATTGGATGATTTTTATTGAATTCAACCAAATCCCATAAATTCCCATATAAATCTTTAAATACTGCAACCGTTCCATAATCCTGTTCTTTAGGTTCTCTAATAAATTCTATTCCCGTTTTTCTCATTTCATTATAATCACGCCAAAAATTATCGGTACCTAAAAAAAGAAAAACTCTTCCTCCCGCTTGGTTTCCTATAAAAGGCTCTTGTTCCGGCTTAGATGCTCTTGCAAGTAAAATTGTTGTTCCATTTGAACCCGGAGGAGATACTACTACCCATCTTTTTTCCTGCTCAGGCTGATAACTGCATCTTCCGCTGTTTCGGCGTAGTCCACATAAAGTTGGCGCACTTCACCCTCCGGATAACTTCCCGCATAAACTTGCTTTACATGAAGTGATGCAATATATTCGGTCAAGGCGGATTCTTCCCAGCCATAGATACTGCTGAAACCGCGAAGATTCTCATTCCACCTGTATGTAAAAACACTGTCTATGAAAATCTCCTCCGGTGCTTTGTCAAAAATAAGCTCCTTCACGGTTCCGCCGCTGTCTGACAGAGCAATGCTGCCGGAGCCCATAAAGAGCACAAGCATAGCAGCTCCTACGACGACTCCTCCGGCAAAACGTCTGTGGAGCGTTATCACATTTTTCAGCCTGTAACGAAGAGAGCTTGCCGCTGCGGAGAGACAGGTCGTGTAGCCTCTGCCGTCTCCGGCAGTTCTGAGCAAAAGCTCGGCATACTTCCTGCGTATTTTCTCGTCACTGCCTTCCAGTACAGCCTCATCACAGCTCAACTCCAAATCGTCAGACACCTTGCGCTTCGCAATCCACATCAGCGGGTTGAACCAGCACATTGCAGTGCAAAAACCGAGAAATGCCTTGGTACGGGTATCGCATCGCCGAATGTGCTGCAGCTCGTGCCTGAAAATGGTTATTATACTCATCATTGCCGCTCTTTACAAATCCAAGCGATTTCCAAAAACGTTCGTTTTTCTCGTTTGAAAGGTTTAAAGCAAAATAAGCCGCACCTTTTTTAAGCTCTCTGTTCTTAAGCAAACAAAAGCATTCCTTTCCAAGACCTTGATTCCTATACTTAGCATCTATACAAAAATCAATGATAAAGCATTTTCCATCTTCGGAATGATAAGTAAGATAAATTGAAAATCCTATTTTAATTCCATCCATAACAAAGAACACTATGTATAGCTTATTAATATCTCTGTAATATAGTCCCATAATATGATCTGCATATTCTTGAGAAAAAAACCAATCTTCCTCTTCTTTTGTAATAGGCTCTCCCATTGTACAGTTTGGCAGTATATCTTCTCTCATGTATGCGTTTCGTTTATCCCAAAACAATGCTATTTCTTCATTGGTTCTTGCTTCATGAATTATAAGATTATTATTCATATACTCTCCCGCCATAAAATTAAAATATTATTTCTTGTGATTAATACCATTATAGCACCATTTGCTATGCCGTTTTTATGAAAGTTTATGAATTTTTCATTTAACAACTTTATTGAAGGCTTACAATCCTTGTAGTTTTAAAAGAAAGTTTGACCTAAACTCTGCTTAATATCAATTTAATGAATTATCTCCTTATTTCTATTTATTTTTGGATGTCGGGAACCAATATGCTGTTTTATTTGCAATTAGCACTAAAAATAACATTGTCGGAACTTCAGTTAATACGCCTACTGTAGTAGCAAGAGCAGCCGGAGAATCCATTCCAAACAATGCTATTGCAACTGCTACTGAAAGTTCAAAAAAATTCGATGCTCCAATCATACCGGCCGGTGCTGCTATGTTATAAGGAAGCTTAAGCAACTTACAGGCAAAATATGCAATAAAGAATATTAACAATGTCTGTATAGTAAGAGGAATTGCTATCAGTAAAATATGAAGCGGATTATTTATAATAGTATCCCCTTGGAATGAGAATAACAGCACGAGCATTAACAGTAATCCGGAAATAGTTACACCGTCAAATTTTGGAAGAAATTCATTTTCAAAGTACTCCAATCCTTTTTTCTTAATAACATTCAATCTTGTTAATATACCGCCTGTTAATGGAATTACTACAAATAAAACCACTGATAGAACTAATGTATCCCACGGAACAGATACATTGCTCACTCCCAAAAGAAATTTAACTATTGGAATAAATGCGGCTAGTATAATTAAATCATTTGTCGCAACCTGAACAACAGTATAAGCAGGATTCCCTTTTGTCAATGTGCTCCATACAAAAACCATTGCCGTACAGGGAGCAGCTCCTAACAGCACCGCACCAGCCAAATATTCTGTTGCAAGTTCAGGTGTAATAAATTGTTTAAATGCAACAAATAAGAAAAAAGATGCTATTAAATACATTGTAAAGGGTTTAATAATCCAATTAGTAATCCATGTCACGTAAAGACCTTTAGGATTCTTGCCTACATTTTTAATACTTTGAAAGTCTACCTTCATCATCATAGGGTAAATCATTACCCAAATTAATATTGCAGTTGGTATTGAAACATTAGCATATTCAAACCTTCCAAGAAATCCAGGAATTGAGGGTATAAACTTACCTATCAGAACACCGGCGGCCATACATAGTACAACCCATAATGTTAGGTACTTTTGAAAAAATCCTATTCCTGATGTATTTTCACTTCTCATGATATCCTCCGATTACTTATTGCATAAATTCTGCAGTTTACAGTCTTCAAGCTTAGAACAATCATCTAAATAGAAAGGAAGTGTGCTAACTTTTATTTTCAGATAATCGTATAATTCCTTATTATTATTCATAAATTCATCGCTTATTTTATAGTATGTCCACTGAGCATTTTTATAGCTGTCTAAAATTCCTGCCTTTTTGAGTATATTTAAATGCCTTGATGCATTGGACTGTGTAAGACTTAAGCAATGTTCAATTTCACACACACACATTTCCCCTTTCAGTATTTGAGATAAAATGCGTAATCTTGATTCATCAGCTAATGCTTTTAAAATATCAATCATAACTTCCTCCCATAAATAAAATTATTAAAACAGACTTTCTGATTTTACTTTCATAGCAAGCTCTTTTACCTTTTTTTCAATTTCAGCTATAACAGACTCAAATTCTTCATCACTTTTGCCTGTCGGATCATCTAATCCCCAATCTTCTTCATACTTACTGTCAATAAAAGGACATATAACATTGCACCCCATGGTTATTTTAATATCTATTTCAGGAAGAACGGTTATCAATTTAGAATGTTGTGTTTCTTCCATATCAATATTATAAATCTTTTTTATCAGCCTTACTGCATCTTGATTAATTTGCGTCTTAGTTTCTGTTCCGGCTGAATAGCTTTCAAATACATCCCATGCAAAATGTTTGCCTAAAGCTTCTGCTATTTGGCTTCTGCATGAATTATGAACGCATATAAATGCCACTTTTGGTTTCATAATAAGCTCCTATCAGAATTTTTAATTCACATTATATATGATTATATGCTCATATGTCAATATGATAAATATAATTGCATTGGATATTTACGTAAAATTTCCCGGACATACCATATTATTTTCAAAAAACACATTGACAATTATCTATGTGTTGCATATAATAGTTTTAAATACATAGATGATTATCTATGTGAAAAGGAGGTGAATAGTTTTGACAAAAAATTATATTGACTTTGCACTATATATGAAAGCTCTTTCTGACGAAACGAGGGTAAAGATACTTGAAATGATTTCTTATGAAGAGCTCTGTGCGTGCAAAATTTTGGAAGAATTCAACATAACGCAGCCAACACTATCATATCATATGAGAATATTATGTGAAAGTGGTTTGGTAAACGGCAGAAAAGACGGTATATGGACTAAATATTCTATAGACAAGGATAATTTTAAAAATCTTCAAAGCTTTATTGATGGTATAGCGCATAATATGAAATCCAAATAGAAACTCAAGGGGAATAAAATGAATATTTTTCAATGGTTGAATAATCAATTACTTAAAATGGAGTGGCTTTACGATTTAGTCAGACTTTTGGTAGAAAATGTATTTAAACTAAGCATACAAGAGCAAATAGGCGGAAGCATTCACTTTTTTATATACGATGTTATAAAAATATTTATACTTTTATCAGTCCTGATTTTTATAATTTCTTATATACAAAGTTATTTTCCTCCTGAAAGAACTAAAAGAATATTAGGCAGATTCAATGGAATTACAGGAAATATATCAGGCGCATTGCTTGGGACTGTTACACCTTTTTGTTCATGTTCGTCAATTCCGTTATTTATCGGCTTTACAAGTGCAGGACTGCCCTTGGGTGTGACCTTTTCATTCCTTATATCATCTCCTCTTGTTGATTTAGCTTCGGTCTTATTGCTCGCAAGTATATTCAATTGGAGAATTGCAATTGCTTATGTTTTTGTGGGTCTTTTACTTGCTGTAATAGGCGGGACGACAATCAGCAAATTAAAGCTTGAAGATTACGTTGAACCATTTGTTTATGGCAACAAATCACTTGAAATGGAACAGGAAGGCATGACAGCAAAAGACAGAATTGATTACTCCGCTGAGCAGGTTTTAGCAATTATTAAGAAAGTATGGCTGTATATATTAATAGGGGTTGGTATTGGAGCTGCAATCCACAATTGGATACCGGAAGCTGCTATTACCGCAATATTGGGAAAAGATAAATGGTACTCTGTTTTAATAGCTGCTATAGTCGGAATTCCGATGTATGCTGATATCTTTGGCACATTGCCCATTGCAGAAGCATTGGTCGCTAAAGGTGTGGGACTCGGTACAGCTCTCTCATTCATGATGGGAGTAACGGCATTATCCCTGCCTTCAATTATTATGTTAAAGCAGGTTGTCAAGCCTAAATTATTAATAATTTTTGTCGGACTGGTTACTGTAGGCATTATCATTATAGGATATGCATTTAATGCCTTTGGGGTTTTGTTAATATAATTTATAAGTATGGAGGCAGAATCATGATAATTAAAATTTTAGGTTCAGGTTGTAAAAATTGCGTTGCTTTAAAGGAAAATACTGAAGCGGCATTAAGAGAAGCAGGTATTGAAGCGGAAGTAATAAAGGTGCAGGATATGAAGGATATTGTATCATATGGCGTAATGCAAACACCTGCATTGGTAATCGATGAGAAGGTTGTTTCCTTCGGAAAGGTATTGAAATCAAATGACATAATAAAGATTCTTGAAAAAAGGGCTGTTAAGTGATGGAAAATAATAATTTATGTTGTAGCTGTTCAAGTTGTTGCAGTACTCCCGGCAGTAATGACTTCAACAAGAAAAAAATTATAATCGATTTTTTGTATCTTGATGTTACAATATGTGATCGATGCCAAGGAACAGATAATAGTTTAGATGAAGCAGTATCAGAAGTTTCAAAGGTTCTTGAAGCAACAGGCGTGGAAGTAGCAGTAAATAAAATCAATGTAATAAATGAAGAACTTGCAAGAAAATATAAATTTGTATCTTCGCCAACCATTCGTATTAATGGAAATGATATTCAAATGGATTTTAAAGAAAGTTTATGCGAATCTTGTGGAGATCTATGCGGAGATGACGTAGAATGTCGAGTTTGGGTTCATGAGGAAAAAGAATATACACAGCCACCAAAAGCTATGATAATCGAAGCCATTTTAAAAGCAGTTTATAGTGGTAGCAGTGAAAATCAGGAAGAATATAATTACATTATACCTAAAAATCTTATGAAGTTTTATAATGCAAAGAAAGCCAAAGATATTAGATAGCTTCATTAAAAATCTATTTGCACGAAATTTAGTACACTCCTAAAATAATCTGCACTCTCAAATAGGTACAGATTATTTTTTATATATTTCAGATTAAAAACCATCACGTTATCAGAGAAATCTAAATAGTAAAAGTAATTTCGCTCTAAGTCTGAAAACAATTCATGTTGTCTTAGAGTTTTAATTCCTTTAACACGTGTTACACGTCCTTTTGAGGGAAAATCTTGAATCTTAAGCCACGGTTTATAATCTTTGCCTTTTCCGGAACCAAGTCCTTCGTTAATCATTTTATAATAATCTAAATTTCTGTTTCTTTTTGCCATAAAAAACACCTCTTGATAATTATATCCAAGAGGTGTAATACAGGTCAATTTTATTTCTTAATTATGTCAAACTTTCTTTTAATGAATCAGAGTTTCTTTTAAATAGTCTTAACTTTCTTTTAAAACTGCAATCTTATTAATTTTCGCTCTTTGCCTTGTAATCGGCAATTACTTTTTCAGCCATGTTTGAAGGCATTTCGTCGTATCTCAGGAATTCCATTTCAAAGCTTCCTCTTGCCTGAGTCATGGATTTAAGCTCGATTGCATAGGTGTACATTTCTGCCATAGGAGCTTCTGCCATAACTAATTGATTACCGTCTTCCTGCTGTTCCATACCAAGAATTCTTCCTCTTCTCTTATTCATATCTCCCATTATGTCTCCCATGTACTCATCGGGTATGCTGATTTCAACCTTTGCTATAGGTTCAAGCAATATAGGTTTAGCCTCCATCATACCTTTTTTGAAAGCCAATGAAGCTGCTATTTTAAATGCCATTTCATTTGAGTCAACATCATGGTAGGAGCCGTCATACAATGTAGCTTTTACATTAACAACCTTACAGCCTGCCAATACACCCTTATCAAGACTTTCTCTAAGTCCCTTTTCTACTGCAGGGATATAGTTTCTCGGTACTGAGCCTCCGAATATTTCTTCGGTAAATTCAAATTCATCCTGGGATGGTTCAAATCTGATATGAACATCTCCGTATTGACCTGCGCCGCCTGATTGCTTTTTATGTTTACCCTGAACATCTGATTTACCCTTAATTGTTTCTCTGTAAGCAACCTTTGGATTGTTAAGGTCAACATCAACCTTAAAGTTATTTTTAAGCTTGCTTGCGATAACGGATAGCTGAATATTGCCCTGACCGCCTATTACAAGTTCCTTTGTTTCAGTATTTCTTTCTATGGAGAAAGTAGGGTCTTCCTCATTTAGTCTGTGAAGTCCCGTTCCGATTTTTTCATCACTGTCTTTTGTTTTTCCCGAAACCGACACAAAATAGCATGGTTTAGGGAAATCAATTCCTTCATATACTATCGGATTTGTTTTTAATGAAATAGTATCTCCTGTTTTAAAATATTGCAGCTTAGAAGTAGCACCTATATCTCCTGCCAAAATTTCGGAAGCTTCAATCTGGTCTTTTCCTCTTAAATAAAAAACGCCGCCTATTCTTTCAGATTCACCGCTGTCTGCATTGTAAACATCCGTATCTTTTTTCATGGTTCCGGACATTACTTTAAATAAGGTAATTTTACCTACAAAGGGGTCAACAACTGTTTTAAATATAAATGCGGATATAGGCTCCGAAGGCACGCCTTTTCTTGTTTCTTCCGTACTTCCGTTCATGCCCTTCACACCTTTTGCCGAAAGTGAGTCGGAAGCGCTTGGTAAATATTCTGAAACAGTGCTCAATAGAAAATCAGCACCTAATCCTTTTATTGCCGAGCCTACGATTACAGGAACCAATTCACCTGCCAATACTGCCTTTTTCAATCCTTTGTGAATTTCTTCGTCGGTAAATTCTTCACCCTCAAAGTATTTTTCCAGCAATTCTTCATCTGTTTCAGCAACAGCCTCCATTAGAATTGCTTTTAAGTTTTCAGCTTTTGCTGCTGTGTCCGGGAATGTTTCAACCGGTTTTGAATCTATATAGCTTTGTCCTTTCAATATATCCATATATCCGTCAGTATTTTCTCCCTTTCCTATAGGAAGAGCAAACGGAACTACTTTCTTGCCAAATCTATCTCTTAAACTATCAAGTAATTCGTCAAATTTAATATTCTCTTTATCTAATTTATTAATAAAAATGATTCGTGGAATATTCCTTTGCTCTAAGTATTTCCATGCTTTCTCTGTACCTACCTCTACTCCCGAGCTGGCATCAATAACTAATACAGCGCCGTCCGTAACTTTAAGCGCTCCATAAACTTCTCCTACGAAGTCAAAATATCCAGGAGTATCTAAGAAATTAATTTTAGTATCTTGATATTCAATCGGTATAATAGATGTTCCAATAGAAACTTGACGATCTTTTTCTTCTTTATCAAAATCGGATACAGTATTTCCGTCTTCAACTTTACCCATTCTGTTTGTTACTTTAGTATTGAACAAAAGAGCTTCCGTAATTGTTGTTTTGCCACAGCTGCTGTGGCCAAGAAAAGCTACGTTTCTAATTTTGTCAGTGCTATACGTTTTCATTAACTTTATTCCTCCTAATAGATGTGCTTATTTACTCTATTTTACATTAAAGTTTATTTTTTTTCAAGAACTATCTTTACAAACTGTATTGTCAACAAAACGGCTTGAAAAATACATAAGTTTATAATTTTATCATAAATAAGAATAGAAACAAAATTAAGAACTATGATAAATTTTTGTCATTTTTTTGACGGCAAAAATTATTAAAGAACCGGAATTCCCGGGAGCATGTCCCGGGTCTATCATTATTTTAAATCATTTATATCATTTCTGTCAGAAATATTTATCTTACTATTAATTAATTTTTCTGTTACAGCTAATCCTTTTATAAGGAACTCCGGAACCTTATAGCCCATTTCAACAATATTTTCAAGAATACTTCTTACTTCATTAACTGTTAAATTGGCAAGTGTAAACCATCCAAACAGGGTCAAAAAACTTAATTCAACATTTAGCAGTTCCTTACCCAAAATTATGAATATATTCGATATCATGAATGCAACTAAAATTAATACCCAGTACCATATCTTTTTTTCTATGCCTTTTAATCCTTTTTCACTGTTTTCAAGTTTAAGTTTTCTTGCTTTGCTCCATCCGCTTAACCAATCTATTATATTAAAAATCAGGAATGCGGCGAACAGATACCAGAATTCCCCAAATATAGCAGTCAGTATTGTTACTATCATTCCTACTAAGATGTTATATTCTGATATAATTTCTATTGTGTATTTATTTATATTCTCCATAAATCATTTCTCCCTTCAAAAGGAGAGCCTGCAGGCTTCCTGCTTTATTATATGCACCTCCGTAAGCTTGTCTCAAACTTGCCACAGTTGCCTCCATTTCCGCAATGTCTTTTATCTGATTCGGTGTAATTTAGATTTTCCCGGATTGCGAAATTTTCCTATAAAAATGTATGAATACACAAGTTTTTAATATTTTTAATATTATTTGTCAATTTAAAAAATGTTTTTTGCAAATTTCTTTCTTAAGTGCTATAATCTTTGCAAGCTTAACGAAAGGTGAACTGCAATGAATGAATTAAACTACATAGTTCAGGCGATTTTAGGAGGTGCCTCCGGTTATATAACAAATGACTATGC
>DCDU01000176.1:11624-11846 GCA_002316585.1 Firmicutes bacterium UBA1047
AAAGAAAAACTTCATGAAATTTTTAACAGTGATGAATTCAAAGTTAAATTTGAAAAACTTACTGATGATTTCTATATAAACTGTCTGTATGAAGCAGTTGGTTCTGACAAATTTTCAGACCTTGACGGATTTGACTCCACCTTAAATATGACAAATGAATATGTCAATGGAATACTTAATGAGCATATAGGCAGCATAGTTAATTTAATTGCCTGTAATTTT
>DCDU01000176.1:11980-18663 GCA_002316585.1 Firmicutes bacterium UBA1047
ATTTAATTGCCTGTAATTTTGATTTAAGTTATTTTATTACAGAATCACATGCAAATAAAATTTCCGATACACTGTATTGCTCAATTAAGGATGTTCTTGAAAATACTGAGACAGTTGAAAATTCATTATTTTATTTGTATGAAAGCAATAAGGAATTAAAGCTTTCCGAAATTTTTGATACAAATATGAGCTTAGCAATTGAAAGCTCTGTAAATAAATTTGTGAAAATTGCCGCAGATAATGCTGCTGATTCCGAATTCATCACAACAGGGCTTAATGATGCAGTCAATGAAGCCTTAAATGTTTTTTATGACAGGAAAATTAAAGATGCAGTTAAAATCAACGGTGAAGATATAATGAATTCTTTTATTTCATACATTACAGGCAATGAGCGTAATATTGTATATAAAATTTGCCAATCACTATTTTCTTACGGCAGAAACTTGAATAAAAGCTTATATTCGCTGTTGGATCCTGCCTTTGAAAACAGCCTTAAGATATATATCGAAGATAACCTGCCTTTTGTGACCGATAAAGCAGTAAGCTATGTTCAAAAAAACAGCATAATAATTGACAGAATTATCGAAGACTCAATTGATGAGGTAATAAAGGAATCGGAAGGCTTAAAAGCAAAGCTTTTAACAACCGTTAAAAATGCCTATTTCAACAATCTAAGCAAAAAATACAGTATTGTTGACAAAATAATTTCATTTATTAAGAAATCCGCGGAGCCTGAGAAATTAAGCATAAATATCAGCGCTAAAGTAATTGAGCGTTTAAATAATTTAACCTTAGGGGATATAATAACAGAGGTCGAAAATAACGGCTTCAGTGCTGATAAGGCTTATGATTCGGTTGTTGCTTTTATAAATAAAAATGGTACTGCGATTATTAAAGGTTTAGAAAATTATATTTCAGAGCTGAGTATAAGAGATATTTTTCCCATGTTTGAATTTTCTTCGGAAAAAATATTATCTTCATCGTCACATGGCTTTTTAAAAAATAAATCCGTAAATTATATTGAATCAATTTTATCAAAAAAATTATATGAATTAATTTCTGAAAATAATGTGGAAACATCTGTTAATAAGGCGGGGAATTATTTAAAATTAAAATTTAATGAAAATGAAAAAACAATTAAAAGCTTAATATCCGAAACAATAAAAAGAATTCGCATTGACGTGGAAACTTTGAAAAATAAGGAAATTATTGATTTTATCAAAAATGAATCTTATGATAAATACAGGGAAGAATCTGCTGCATTAATGGATGTTGAGCTGTCCGTTGCAGTGGATAAATTAAATTCCATAGAAAATATATCAAAAAACAGCTCGGAAACTTTACGTAAATATATGATAAGCAATACGGATATTATTTTAAAGGGTTCTGTTAAGGGTATTGTTTCAGATAATTTAAATAAGTTGAGTGATGATGAGCTTGTTAAATTTGCAAATGATTTTATAGGTCGTGAATTAAAGCCTATAATGTTTTTTGGCGGTATTTTAGGTGTAATTGCAGGCTTAATATTAGCTGCGTTTCAGAATTCTCCCGTTAATTTTAGTGAAATAAATATAGCCAATATGTTAACCTATGCATTTGTAGGCTTTATTACAAATGTGGCAGCAATTAATATGATATTTAAGCCGTACAGGGAAATAAAAGTTTTATCTAAAATACCCTTTTTACGCAATTTTTCCCTTGGCTACATAATTAAAAACCAGAAAAAGTTTGCAAAGAGCACCGCCCAATACATTGACAGCAGCCTCTTAAGCAAAAAAAGCATAAATGAATTATTTGAAAAGCATAAAAGCAATATAAAGAAAAGCTTTGTAAAAAATATCGCAGATAATGATTATGCCATTCTTGGCAATTTGCTTATGAAAAACATAGAAAGCACAATTGCCGGAACTTACAGCTTTCTTAAAAGCAAAGCTTTGAAAAATTTAAGCGCATTCAGCAATTATCTATATGAAAGTATTTCCCGGATAAAGCTTTCATCAATAATTACCGGCAAGAGTATCAACAGCATATGTAACTTTGCATGTGAAAAGTTAAAGGATACAAAAGTTTTAAGCAATAATATTTATACATTTATTAGCTCTGATAAAAAATTAAAAGCATTAATATCAACTAATTTTTTCATTAACATTTTAAATAGTCAGACAGCAAAATTCTATGATAAAACAGCGGGTTATATTGAGCCTGATAATTTCAAAAAGGAAATTTTAAAATATAACGACAAATATAAAGGTTATATAAGCAGAAGTATACAAGAAACATTTAATTTGAATGATGAAAAATTATCTTCAATTTCCGGAAAAGTTAATGAGATTATTTTATCCGATAATTTTAAAGATAATGTTTCGCTTGCTGCTGTCGGTTTGTTTAACAAATCATTTGACAGAAGCAAGACCTTCGAAGAATTGTTTGACGGTAAGTTCAAAATTTATTTGGACAAAAGCCTGCCTCATATTCTTAAGAAAATAACAGATAAAATTAAAGACAGCCTTGCAGAAAGCAAAAAAAGTATATCCGCAACAGTTCGGGCCGAATTTAAAAATCACCTTGGCTTCATTGAAAGAAGCATGTTCTCCATTATGGGCGGAGATGAAATAATCGATGAACTTCTCACTAAAATAATGACAAATAAGCTGCCTAAGTTTATGGATGCAAAAAGCGATGAAATAAACAATATCATAACTGATTTAATAAATGATAAATTTTATAAAACACAGGTTGAAGCTTTGTATGCTAAATTAGACAGTCTGCAAGTCAGTGAAATGATTGACAATTATTTAAGCATAAATACCGTAAAAATTGAAAACAAGATAAATAATTTAACGGTTGAATTATACAATAAGATAAAAAACAAAGACATAGACAGTATTTTAAAATTCTTTGAATTAGATGATTTAGACAGCTTTGTTAATTCCTATGAAACTGAAATTAATACATTTGCAGCTGCAATACATTCAAGTTTAATCAGCAATAAGGTTAAAACAGAAAAAGAAATATCTTCTTTTACCGGTGCTGTGGCTGAAGAATTTATGAATTTAAGATTCAGCGATATTTTTAATAATGTATCTCAAGATAACATAGATAAAATTATAAAAAATGCAACAGACATTCTTTATAAAAATGATGATGTGGTGAAGATTCTTAAATCATCCATAGGAACATACAAAGAATATCATAATAATGTTTATTTAAATTATTGCATCAACAGGGATGATTTTGTAAATTCTGCGGAAAAGTTCATAAATAATCTGTTAATGAGCTATGAAACCAAAAAAACAGCAATGCAAATTTTATATTCTATAATTGATGATGCCGCAAGCTCAAATTTCAGCTTCATTGATTCTGAATCCAAAGAATATGCAGTCAATAAATTTGTTGATTCAAGCATTGAAAGTCTGAGAAGAAATTTGGATGAAATATTGAAATCCGTCGAATTTGACAAAATTGCAGCAGAAGAAATCGAAAAAATGGAGCCTGAAAAAATTCACCAAATGTTTAACTCCTTCGGGGAAAGGTATTTCAGAAAGCTTATGCTTTACGGTTTCGGAGGATTTGTGTTTGGAATAAACATGTATGTGGGTTTTGCACTGACAGGGTTGAAAATAATTTCTGAAGTATTCAAAAAGGACCGCTGACGCGGTCCTCAGGTAACAGCAGGTCCGTCCCCAAAGTTCCTTTATTTACTTCCGATTAAATTCGAATTATCAAATATGAGTTTATTTATATTGTATGCTGCCAAAAGCTGATAATGACCGATTTCAGCCTGGGCTAATCCTGCATTTGCCTCTAAAACATCAAGGGTCGTAGCCATTCCGTTATCATAAAGAAGCTTGTTTATTCTTGCAGCTTCCCTTGCTAATTCAAGAGTTTTTTCCATATTATTAAGAGTTCTTTCCGCTTTTATTAAATTCAAGTATGATTTTCTCACATCAAGTTCAACATCCTTATATGCCTGCGGTACATTAAGCTCTGCATCTTTAAGCTTTTCCACAGCAGCTTTGTGCTGTCTTAAGTTTGAAGCATAGTAAGCTTTATTTACGTGAGTTTCAATTTTTTGAAGTTCTAAATTGTTTTCTGCAGTAAGTATTTCGGGTCTTTCTTCCTTTGCTTTCTCTATAGCTTCATCTAAATTAATTTCTTCCGAAGGCACATATTTAAGCTCGGTGTCTGTCAGTATAAATTCGGAATCAAAGGGAAGTTCTAATTTGTTTAATAAATTCAACTGTGCAATTCTATAATCATCTGATGCGGAATCCAAATCCGTCTTAGCTTTTTGAACTGCCATTTCCGCATTCAAAACCTCTGCCTTTGTAGCGGAGCCGTTATTGAATTTTAAATTTACAACTCTTAATTGTTCCTCTGCACTATTTAAATTAACTTTGTTAATTTCAATGGATTTTTCAGCTACAAGTACATTATAATACATTGACTTCGTTTCTACTTCAATGCCTGCCAAAAGCATTTCTCTGTTTTTTTCCAATTGTGCCTGCTGAGTATCGGCATATTTCATATAGTAACCGTTTTTAGCCAATAAAGCTTTAACATAATCACTGCTCATTAATAATTCAGCTGATGTAAGCTCCTCATTTAAAGACTTACTCATCATAGACTCTGCTACTTCCCTGGCATCTCTCCCGCTTCTTCTTTCATCTTTAGCTTGTTTTATTCCATCATCGATTTTCCACATTTCCCTGCTGTTTTCTGTTGCAATTTTAACAGCATCATCCAATGACAGCATAAGTGGTCCGGTTTCAGCTGCTTCCGCCACAGCTTCTTCTGTTACTTCCTCAGTACCTTCGGCATCCACTGCTGCCGATACATTTGTTAAACTGCCTAATATAAGCATCATCACCATTGTTAATGATATTATTTTTTTCATTTTTTCCTCCGATTCATGTTTGTCTCTTACTGTTTAACTGCAAATCCGTTATACAGCAAATTGAAAATTACATCATCTTCCTTAATTTCATATTCCTTGTTATGAAACTTCAGTCTTAAATATTCACTCATAGTTCCAACTATTAAGCAAGCTAAAGTTTCCGATTGAATATTTTTTACAACAACTCCTTCCTTTTTGCCCTGGTCAATAATACTGCAAATTGCACTATACATTTCGGATATTTTTCCTATTATTGTTTTGACGGTTTTTTCCGATATAATGTTCTTGCTGGATAAAATATTATCTATTGACATATTCGCAAACTCTGATTCCATTTTAAGTTTTTCATTGAATAAAATCAATAGTTTTTCTTTAAATGTATTATCCATATTGCTTATATATTTTATATCATCAATTATTAAATCAACAAATTCTATGCATACTTCGTCAAATATATCCTGTTTATTTTTGAAATACTCGTACAGGGTGCCCTTGCCCACCCCTGCTTCTATTGAAATATCCTCCATTTTTGTACTATGAAACCCTTTATCCTTAAATAAAGCTCTGGCAGAATTTAATATGTCCTGCCGCTTTTGATTTTTTTCAGTCATGGCACCTCCTATGCTTACTACTGTATTTGTTCAGCAATTTCATTTTTATTTTTCTTTCTTTTAAAGAAATTTGAAATATCATCAAATATAGTATACATAACAGGAACTATAATCAGCGTTAATACGGTTGACAGTGATAAGCCTCCGATTACAACAACACCCATGGACTGTGTAAGCTCGGCTCCCTCTCCTATTCCTAAAGCCATGGGTACCAAACCTAATATGGTTGTCAATGCAGTCATCATGATTGGACGTATACGGATTGGTCCTGCCTTCATTATTGCAGCAGTTCTGTCTTCGCCTCTTTTTCGCCTGTTGTTGATATAGTCAACCAATACTATGGCATTATTAACAACAACACCCACTAAGATAATTAATCCGATTATACCTATTACATTGAGAGGAAGCCCTGCAATAAACAGTGCTATGAAACCTCCGGACAATGCAAGGGGTACGGAAAACATAATTGACAGCGGCTGAATCAATGATTCAAACTGTGCCGCAATAATCATATAAACCAAGGCGATTGCCATCAGCATTACTAAGCCTAAGTCCGTAAAGGTTTCCTGTATCTGCTCGATTTCCCCGCCAAATGTATAATTGTAACCATAAGGCATATCGTACTCTTTCAGGAGTCCTTGTATTTCCGTTGATACTGTTTGAATATCCCTTCCGACAACACTTCCCGATACGGTCAAAACCCTGACTTGATTTTCCCTCATTATGCTGACGGGACCCTTTTCAACTCTTATATCCGCAACCTCTGATAACGGTACTTTGCTGCCGGCAGGAGTTTCCACAGGAAGCATTTCCAAATATGAAATACTCTCTCCGTAGATATTGTCCCCCTTAAGCACAATATCTATTTCGTCGCCGTTAATTTTGTACTTCGTAACATTTGAGCCTGACAGAGTGTTAATAACCGCTTTTCCAATCTGTGCGGTCGTCAATCCATATTGTGATGCAATTCCTCTGTCGGCTATTATCTGCACTTGAGGTATGCCATCTTCGTAGCTTGAAGCAACTTCTCTTGTTCCTTCAACCTTTTCGATAATCTTTTTAAAATCATCGCCTATATTTTTCAAAGTATCTAAATCATCACCCTTAATGCTGATGCTGATTGCTCCCTGACTCATTCCCATCATTACCATAGATGATTCGGAAACACTTATTTC
>DCDU01000197.1 GCA_002316585.1 Firmicutes bacterium UBA1047
CATATAATCTTTTGGTCCGGTATAGATATTTCTGGAGTGATGTTTTGTTGCTTTAGCACAGCGTAGTATGAAGTGATGCTTTCCTCCAAAATCTGATTAATATTCACATTTTTCAGTGCAATTTCTTCGCTGTCAGAAATCGCAATTGTATAATTAAAAAGCTCTTCGGTCAGTTTTCTTAAGGCCATGGTGCGATTTTCAACTATGTTGAGGTAGCGGGTAACTGTTTCGCTTTTTTCTTCTTTGCCAAGCAAATTTAAATACCCACATATTGCTGTAAGAGGAGTGCGCAAGTCGTGGGATATATTTGTGATAGAATTTTTTAATTCGATGTCGCCCTGTCTGTACTGATGCCTTTGCTCTTGTAAATTTTTTAACTGAATATTCAGATCATGGGCAAGCGAACATATTAATTTATCATGGGAAGAAATCGTAATAGGAATATTCGTGTCGCTGGCTAGCTTATCGGCAACCCCTTTTTTTATCTCCTTTATTGATTGGCGCATTAAGTATATCTTAACACATAAAATAAGTATGATAATTATTAATATAATGGAAAACATTACAAAGCCAATCACAAAAGTAATCCTCCTATATAGCTTATTTCAAATTTTTTCTTTCAAAAACCATTACCCCTAATGTTGTTGTGAATAATATTATCAATATATCACAAACAATCCTCTGTATAGAATTTTCAAAAGACATTTTTGCCAAACTGAATATTTGTCCTGTAGGCAGTAATATATTAAAAAACTCAAATATACTTTTCGTAAAACTGTCTGCTGCAGACATATCTGAGGAGACGAGAACACTTAAAATATAAAATGAAACTGCCAGCATCAAAATACTTGTCACTAAGCATATTATTGTTGAAGAAGCCTTATTCTGGTTGATTAAAACTAATAGTGTGTTTATACAGACCAGAGTTATGGTAATAAGTATGCTGAGTCCTATAAGTGTAACTAACGATAGTATATCTATTTTTAACGGAGCAATCAACAATGATCCCAGAGGAATAATAATACACTGATGTACCGCGACTAATATAACGTTTGCTGTTATACAGACCAGCAGTGCTGATAAATACACCTTGATCCGATTATTGCCCGCTATGATTTTATTTCGAATTGTTCCGTCTGAATATTCCGTTCCCAGAAACCATGGACAAAAAATTGCTGTCAGGAAACCTATGATTAAAAAGTGCCATGTAAATCTGCTTTCCAAAGTATAACTTTTTCCGTAAGTCAGGATTTCTTGATGGGCCATAACGGGTATAAGGATTGCCGATGATGCCATAAAAATGAGCAGGCCGATAAATAATTTGTTTTTCCACAGACGTTGAAAATAGGCCGATACTAAATTATTCATTTCTCCCACCCCCGATTAAGTTGATATAGTAATTTTCAAGACTTTCATCTTGTTCCTGAATATTATAAACATCACATTCTTCTTTGGATAGCTCTAAAATAAATTTTGTCAAATTAAATTTTCCGTACACATCAACAGTTTTATCTGAAATAATTTCGTATTCACATTTTCTTTCCGTTAGAATACGACTTAAAACCTCAATGTCAGAGACTGTTAATCTGATACATTTTCTGCATTTTTTCTCCAACTCTAAAGCAGTTATTTCCCGTACCATTTGCCCTTTGTCAATAAAACCAAAATGAGTTGCAATACGTGATAACTCATCAAGATTATGACTTGAAATGAGAATAGTGATATTATGTTCACGGTTTAGTTTTAAGAGGAGTTCCCTTATTTCAATGATACCCTGAGGATCAAGACCGTTAATCGGTTCATCTAAAACGAGAAAGTCCGGTGAACCTGCCAAAGCGATTGCTATACCTAAGCGTTGACGCATACCAAGAGAAAAATTTCGAGTTTTCTTTTTTTCGGTATTTGCTATACCGGCAAGGGTCAATAAGTCTGGGATATTTTCATAAGATGGGATACCCAAAATACGGTACTGCTGTTTTAGATTATCCTCGGCACTCATGTCTAAATATATGGAAGGTGTCTCCACAACAGCTCCCATTCTTTTTCTTGCAGTACTGACTTCCTTTTTTCGGCTGCTTATGCCATAAAGCAGATATTCTCCGCCGGATGGTTTTTGAAGACCACAGATTAAACGAATTAAAGTGGTTTTTCCAACTCCATTCCTGCCAATGAAAGCATAAATCGAACCTTTCGGGACATTCATCGAAAGTCCGCTTAATATTTTGTGTTTACCATAACCCTTTTTCAGTCCTTTTGTAATTAAAGCGTAATCCATTTCTTTCAGCCTCCTTGTTTTACTAAGAGCATTATAGAATATAATTGTTAAGAAAGCTGTTAAGAAAAATGTTAAGAATTAGTCAAGATTTATGCTTCCGTCATTTTAAAACCAATTCCCCAGACAGACTCAATATATTCCTGATTTGAAGCATCCCTTAATTTTCTCCGTAAATTACTCATATGTACTCTTAAAGAACTTTCCATACAATCAGGCGTGCTCTCATTGATACGGTCCAGTAAAACAGATTTTGAAATAACCTGTGTGGGATTTTCCATTAACAATTTCAGAATGGCAAATTCTGTTTTGGTTAGTTTTATGTCAAGATTCTTTACGGCTACTAAGTGTGTGTTAATGTTTAAAGCAATATCTCTAAATTCAAGTACTGGGTTATGGCCTAAAGCAGAGCCTTTTCTCAGTTGTACTGTAATTCTCGCTAATAATTCTTCGACTTCAAAGGGTTTCGTTATATAATCAACAGCTCCGTCCAACAATAGCGAAACTTTATCTTCTACATTTACTTTAGCGCTTACAACTATAACGGGAATATCAGGGATTTTTGGCAAAACATCTTCACCGCTTAGGCCCGGCAGCATGAGATCTAATAAAATAAGATCTGGTTTACTGCCAGATAAAACAAGTAATGCTTCTGTTCCCGAATATGCATGAGTCACTTTGTAGCCCTCACGGACAAGAACTTCTTCCAGCAAATCATTTATGTAAGGATCGTCATCAATAATCAGTATATGTTTCATATTTGATCACTCCATGTTTATAAAAGGCAGTATCAAATTTACCGTCTTA
>DCDU01000026.1:0-785 GCA_002316585.1 Firmicutes bacterium UBA1047
GAAAATTCATGAGGATATTGATTTATTCTCTTTTCCGGCTCGTTTACACCAACCAATTTAAGCATTTCTATAGCTCTCGCCTTCGCTTGTTCCTTATTTCGATTTGTATGCAGCAAAATAGCTTCCATCAATTGATTTCCGATTGTAAAAACCGGGTTCAAACTTGTCATCGGGTCCTGAAAAATAATACTTATTTGATTTCCCCTGATTTTTTGCATATCTTCCTTGCTGCATCCAACTAATTCTTTACCTTTTAACTTTACGCTTCCGCCTACGATTCTTCCGGGATTTGTTAGAATTTGAAGAATTGAATATGCTGTAACGCTCTTTCCGGAGCCTGATTCTCCAACGATACCCAAAACCTTTCCTTCTTCTAAATTAAACGATACTCCGTTAACTGCCTTTACCTCACCGGAAGAAGTGAAAAATGAAGTGCGTAAATCTTTTACTGATAATAAACTCATTTCATTCCTCCTACTTCTTTAATTTTGGGTCAAACGCATCTCTCAACCCGTCGCCTAACAGGTTAAAAGACAGAACTATTAACCAAATAAACAGTGCAGGTATAACCAGTCTGTAGGAATAGCTGTAAATTCCCCCCAATGCATCCGAAGCAAGGGAGCCTAAGCTTGGCATTGGTATTGAAACACCAAGACCAATAAAACTTAAGAAGCTCTCCGTAAATATAGCCGACGGAATCTGCAGTGCGGTGGATATTATTATAACACTCATACTGTTTGGAAGCAAATGTTTCTTTATAATTCTCCATGGGCTGGAACCTATTG
>DCDU01000026.1:898-5654 GCA_002316585.1 Firmicutes bacterium UBA1047
TCCATGGGCTGGAACCTATTGATTTCGCCGCTAAAACATATTCGTTTTGCTTTATTGAAAGAATCTGACCGCGCACAAGCCTTGCCATACTTACCCAATACAGCAATGCAAATACTATAAATATACTAAGCATGTCCGTTCCAATTTTTGCAAGGGATGTTCCTTCTATTTTAGGACCTATTACTTGTCTTAACACTACCGCAAGCAAAATAATCATCAGCATGTCCGGCAGAGAATAAATAATATCAACCAGTCTCATCATGAAAAGGTCTACCTTTCCGCCGAAATAACCTGCTACAGAGCCGTATACAACACCTATAATCAATACAATAATTGCCGCAAAAAATCCAACAATCAAAGATATTCTGGCTCCGTATATTACTCTTATTGCATAGTCTCTTCCCGCTGAATCTGTACCGAATATATGGGGAAATACTTTCTCACCGTTTGCAATACGCTCTAACTCCGTTTCTCCATACTCAAGTGGTTTTAAATTATTATACGTTTTATCAATCCTTTTTCCCTGCGAAATTCCCAACTGCTGCTCATAGGTATATGGGTAAACCATAGGAACAAAAGTTACAAGCAATGCGATAATAATTAATACAGCCAGACAACTCATTGCAATTTTGTTTCTTCTTAAACGTCTCATACCATCCTTGAAGAATGTTATGCTTTCGCTCATTCTGACCTGCTGAGCTTTTTCATCATCTGTTGCTTTTTCAAAATCCTTTAAATTAAGCTGAAAGCTAAGAGGATTTTTTTCAGGCATTTCATTTATATTATTCATTTGTCAATCCTCTCTTTCTATCCGAATTGTATTCTTGGGTCAAATACTTTGTACAAAATATCTGAAATAAGCATCATAATAATTACAAGAGTCGCCAAAAATATTGTAGTTCCCATAATCATTGTATAATCACGGTTTATAATGCTTGAAACAAATTCTTTGCCAAGTCCTGGCACCGCAAAAATTTTCTCAACAACCAAACTTCCCGTAACGATGTATGCTATCATCGGTCCCGCATAAGTTATAACAGGTGTAACGGCATTTCGAAGAGCATGCTTGAACAAAACCTTGGAAGGTTTAACTCCCTTTGCTCTTGCGGTTCTTATATAATCCTGTCCTAAAACATCTAACATGCTTGATCTTGTAAGCCTTGTAATATAAGACATGGGGTATAGACTGAGTGATATAATGGGAAGTATCAGTCCTCCCGGCTCATTGCCGTTGGCGGGAAACAGTCTTAACATTACGCATAAAACCAGCAGAAGCAAGGTTGCTACAATAAATGACGGCATTGCAACCATTGCGGTTGATATAAACATAATGATTTTATCCAAGGTTCCGTTATGAAAAACAGCTGCCAAAGAACCTAAGATTAATCCAAATGATATTGCTATCAAGGCAGCAGTTCCTCCTAATTTGGAACTTACTTCAAAACCTTTCGTAATAACCGTAGTTACATCTCTTCCTCTTTGCTTGATGGAAGGACCAAAGTCAAATTTCAAAACACCTTTTAAATATGTTGTATACTGTTCCGAAACAGGTTTGTCCAATCCGTATTTTTCTTCCAATGCTTTTGTAACTGCAGCACTTGGTGCCTTTTCACTTAAGAATGGTCCGCCCGGTATATTGTGCATTACAAAAAAAGTAATCGTAATTACTAAAAATATTGTAACCACTGCTAAGGCCAACCTCTTAACAATGTAAAACGCTAATTTTGAATCCATTACTACCTCCGAAAATTACAAATAAATTAAATTGCAGATTATAATAAGGATGTTTTGTTATATATATTGAAACATCCCTAAAATTATCTTATATGCTAAAAACATAGATAATTATAACACAGCGATTTCATTATTTCAATATTTTAATTTATATACCAAAATTGTTTAATTATGTAAGAAAAAACGTTTTTAAAAAAATGTAAACGTATATATTGTTAATATATTGTTAATATCTAATAATAATAATTATGTCAAAAAATTATTTTTATGAATACATATACCGTTTCCAATATATTATACTTTAAAAAAAGATTTATGTTAAAGTCTTTTAACAAAGCATGTTATCAATGTAAATAAATGTTTAATTTCCTTAAACAAAAAGTTACATTGATTACACATTTGTTTTTTCTTTTTATTTTATTCTCTTTAATATTTCACATAGCAGATTATATACATTCTCTACCGAGCTTATTCTTACATGTTCATTGGGCGAATGAGCGTCATATGCATCCGGTCCCATTGATATTGCATCAAGTCCCGGTATTTTTCCCATTAAAAGTCCGCATTCAAGACCTGCGTGTATTGCACCTACAACAGGTTCCTTTTTAAACATATCCCTGTACGCTTCAATGCAAATATCTCTGACTGCGGATTCTTTTGCATATGCCCAACCGGGGTAATAGCTTCCTTCCTCACACTCTGCACCAATTACAGACCCTAACTGCTTCATAGCCGGTATAAAGCCTTCCGTAAGCAATGATTCCACGCTGCTTCTCGGGTGATTAAACAATGTTATATATTTTTCATCGGTCGTAATAACCCCTAAGTTATTGGAGCTTATAATCAAATCAATAACCGTGCTTCTTGATAATACGCCTACAGGAATCAGATTTATCAATGCAACTGTTTTTTTAAATACTTCTTTTTCCAAAGGAAATATTTCTTTATTTAGCTCTGTCAGTGTTACTGTTATTGACGGGTCGGTAAATGATAATTCGTTTTTAAGTATTTCATTCCATTTATCGATTTTTTCAGTTGCCTTATCTAAATTCCTTGTTGTGATTACTGCATTTGCTTCTCTTGGTATTGCATTAGTTTTTGAGCCTCCGTCAATGCTTGCCAAGTCAACACTATCCATTAAATCATAAAGGATTCTTCCTAATATTTTATTTGCATTTCCTTTTTCTTTATGGATATCCGTACCGGAGTGGCCTCCCGAAAGACCTTTCACACTTAATCTAAATGCTTTTTCTTTTGAACTTTGGAATTTAACGGATATTTTAAAATCAATTTCACTTCCGCCGGCACATCCCGAGGTGAACACTCCTTCTTCCTCGCTGTCTAAATTCAATAAATATTTACTTTTAAACAGACCTCCGTCTATGTTCGAGGCTCCGGTCATTCCTTTTTCTTCATCGGTTGTTATTAAAACCTCTAAGGAAGGATGTTCTAAATCAGAATCCAGCACAGATAAGGCATATGCCACAGCAATGCCGTTATCAGCCCCAAGAGTGGTATGGTCAGCATAAATATGCCCATCTTTAATTCTTAGCGCTATCGGATCCTTTTCAAAATCATGTTCAACACCTTCATTTTTCTCGCACACCATGTCCATATGCCCTTGCAGCATTACCGTAGGTGCATTTTCATACCCCTGTGAAGCGGGCTTTTTTATGATTACATTTAAATGCTCATCTTGTATCGCTTCCCAGCCCTTTGTCTTAGCTAAATGATACAAATAATCAGATATTTGCTTTTCATTCCCGGAGCATCTGGGTATTTTTGATATTTCTTCGAAATAATAAAATACCTTCTCCGGCTTTAACCCTTCCAAAACTCTGCTCATCTTTACCTCCTCATACGGGGACATTCCTTAAATTCTCACCCTCAGGGACTTTCCCTTCATTTAAGGTGTGTCCCCTTTCTATTTAACTTTTCCTATTCTGTTTAAAGGAAAAAATCTGAATACAACCTTGCCGATTACTTTATCTTTATTTATATAAGGCTCGTTCCAATATCTTGCATCATAGGATATAGGCCTGTTGTCTCCCAAAAAAAAGTAAGAATTTGCAGGTATGGTAAAAGATTTCTCTTCTCCATGGGTTTCGGCTGCATATGGCTCTTCAATCTTTTTTCCGTCTACAAAAATACTTCCGTCACTTTTTATTTCAACAGTTTCACCAGGTAATCCTATAAGCCTTTTTACCAATCTTTTGTCATCCAACTCATCCGATTTAAAGACTAATATGTCTCCTCTTTTTGCATTATCCGCATCGAACAATTCATTCACATATAATCTGTCCCCCGGTATGATGGTATTTTCCATTGAGCCGGTAGGAACCGTTACTAATATAAACACGAATCTGTTTAGAAACAAAACAATTATTAACGCAATTACAACAGGAACAACCCACTCTTTCAAAAAATATCTTATTTTTTTCAAATTGTCTGAATCAGCAGCCGCAAACGGCTTAACTAACCCGCTTAAAAAGTTTTTCATTATTATACTTCCTGTCTACACTAAAATATCGCTAAAAACTTTAAAGAAATTGCCGCCGATTATAAGCTTGCAGTCTTCCCGGGAAATTCCCCTTCTTAAAAGCTCTTCCGTAAGAAGAACAGCCTCTGCATGAGAGCTCAAGCTGTCACTGTTATGAGGTTCAAATTTAAATTTCAATTCACTGTTATAAAAATTATTGCATAAGTCAAAACCGTAGCCCACATGTTTCGCACCAACTAAGTTGACCATATATTCTATGTGATCTGCCAATCTGCTTATAGGACTTTCACCTTCTTTTACACCTGCAATACTTTTATATGCATTTATTCCTATAACGCCATTTCTATCCGCTATAGCTTTAATCTGTTCATCCGTAAGATTTCTCGTTCTTCCATGTAGGGTCCTCGAATTTGAATGAGATGCAATAAAGGGCTTTTGGGTAAATTTGACCACGTCCCGGAAACCTTCATCATTTAAGTGACTCACATCAATAAGCATATTCAATTCTTCCATTCTTTTTAC
>DCDU01000026.1:5779-7860 GCA_002316585.1 Firmicutes bacterium UBA1047
TTCAATTCTTCCATTCTTTTTACTACCTTGACCCCAAATCCGGTAAGTCCTCCTCTTTGCCCTTCATCAATAGGGTTAAAGCTGCAGCCGTCAGCTACATAATTTCTTCTGCTCCATACAAGTCCCGCTGCTCTTACGCCTAATTCATAAAAAATTCTTAAAAGCCCGATATCATTTCCGATAGGCTCTAAACCTTCAAAGGATATAATTATTCCTATTTTGTTTTCATTAACTGCCCTGTTTAAGTCTGCCTTGGTTTTAACCAATATTACTTCCCCGTCGCAGTCTTCTATATCCTCTATCAAAGCTCTTATTTGTCCTAAGGCAACTCTTAATGCCATTTCGGGTAAAAATAAATCATCCATGAATAAAGATGATATAATTAAGTTAAATCCACCTTTTTTGAAGTTTTCAAGGTAATAATTTTTAATAATTTCCTTTTCTCCTGCCATGTATCTGTTATAAATTTCCCCGGCAAGATCTAAGTGAGTATCTACCACAACACTATTTTTATGTAATTCTATTGCACATTCTTTGAAATTCATTTAAGTCTCCTTTAATTCGATGTAATGACTAAAACTCATAAACGGCGATTGATATTGTTTTATTCATATAGTAAATATTATAATTAGTTTATGATTAATTTACAAGATAATTTAGTCCCCTGCCTTAAATTATCATTATCTCCTTGGATGCTTTATTAAGTATTTCATTGCCGGTTTCTGCAACAGCAACAATATTCTCAATTCGTATTCCAAATTTTCCTGCCATATAAATCCCGGGCTCTATGCTGAAAACCATACCCTTTTCCAAATATATGGGGTTGCTTGCCTTTATATCCGGAGCTTCATGCACCGAATATCCTATCCCATGTCCCAACCTTGTGAAAAAATATTTGCCGTATCCTGATTTTTCTATTATGTCTCTGGCTGCCTTATCCACATCCGGTATGTAAGCTCCCCGTACAGCCGCCTTTTCCCCGGCTTCCTGGCTTGCCTTTACAATTTCATAAACCTTTCGCTCTTCCTCGGTTATTCCACCGACAAATACAGTTCTTGACATATCGGCGCACATATTGTTGTACTTGCAGCCCCAGTCAAGTACAATAATGTCCTTTTCCTTAATTACTCTCTGATCACTGTTATAGTGAGGATAGGATGAGTTTGGTCCTGAGCAAACCATTGTAAAGCCTTCATCCGCACCCTTTTCCTTAAATATTTCGTTCATTTTTCGCGCTATATCAGCTTCCTTAATTCCCGGTCTTATAAAATTTAATAATTCTTCATAAGACTCATCTGTAATTCTTGCGGCAATTCTTAAATTATTAAGCTCTTCTTCATCCTTTATCATTCTCATATCTTCCAAAACAGGCTTGCCGTTTACAAATTTAACATCAATTTCTTCCATTAGCTGAAGAATTATAAATGCTCTTTCCGTAGAATTTACCGCAATAGTCTTACCTGTCAATCCTTGTTCTTCAAATGCCTTTTTTACGGTATTGGTAAATATATCTCCGTCAAACCATCCGTAAACCTTCTCCTCAGGTCCTAAAACACTTTGAATTTCATCTGCCGTCAGCAAATTGCAAATATAAAAATAATTGCCGTCATTTTTTATTATTAATGCTTGAAATCTTTCACAAAGATGAGTGTTATGTCCCATAATAAATTCCATTTCTTCCGAAGGAGCAATAAGTATTGCATCTATATTTTTTTTCTGCAATATATCAGTCAGCTTGTTTAAATATTTTTTCCTCAAAATTCTACCTCCCTTATTTGTCATACTGATGCCCCCAATATGACGGGTATTATTATTCTGATTATACGTCTATTTAACATAAAAAGCAATTTAATTTGGGAGACATTCCTTAATGGCATGACCCCAACGAATTACCTGCCATTAAGGTGTGTCCCCCTTCCTTTATACCACTGATGGCTCCAAAAGCAACCTTCCTGTTTTAAATCTGCTTAAATTAAGCATGCTTACGTCAACGGTAGGCTCCTCATTTAAAATAATCTCCGACATTGCAATGCCTGTAATGGGACCGAACATAAAGCCATGTCCGCTGAATCCCAATGCAA
>DCDU01000094.1:0-3542 GCA_002316585.1 Firmicutes bacterium UBA1047
TTAAAATCCTTAGCGTTTGTGCTACCACCGATTCATCGGCACCATTATGAATTTGAAGGGATATATTATTTATATTTAATGTTATTGCAACTTCGGATGCACTCCTTCCCGGGATAAAGACTTCAGCAAAAGCGGGTGACTGTTCAACACTGTTATTGGTTATTGCTAATTCATTGCATACAGCTTTGCAGACCCTTCTTTGCCAGTAGTAGTATGTTTTAATATTTATATCCCTTTCAGAACACCAGCTTACTGCGGTTTGCCCGCTGCTTCTGCATTCTTCTACAATCTGCGTCCACTTCTGCAGATTTATTTCATGGCTAATCTTCTTCATATTCATGACCTTAACTCCTTTAGACTTTATTAGTGTCTTGCGATCTCCAGCTATCTCTAACTGCACTTTCCTGGAGTATTATCTCATTTTATATTTTCGCTGTAAATGTACCGGTAGGTTTGACGCTTACTTAGTATAAGCATTTAATTAAATAACATGTGTGTTAATACATTATAATATTCTCTCTTTGCAGCTTTCCGTATGATAGAAAATATTAAAAACTGCCCTACGGCAGTTTTTAGTTTATGGATTATTTGTTTCTTTATTATAGAAAACTACACTATCACATCTCTATTGATGTTCTATCTGTTCTGCCAAATCATTCAGGTAAATCCATCTGTTCATTTTTTCTTCCAGCTGCTGTTCAGTTTTTTGCTTTTCATCCATTAATTTCTGCAGCTTGACATAATCAGCTGCATGAACTTCCATCTGCGATTCCAAATCAGCCAGTGCTGCTTCCAAATTTGCTATATCCTCATCTATAGTACCATATTCCCTTTCTTCTTTAAAAGAGAATTTAAGCTTCTTGGGCTTTTCCCTTGTTTTTGTAAATTCCTTTTTTTCATACTTTTTAACTTCTTCGCTGCTTCTATCTTCTGTTATCCTTGCTGCAACATAATCAGAATAACCTCCGTTGTATTCCTTAACTGTTCCTGTATTGTCTCCGGGAAGTTCTAATATTGTTTTGACAACCTTATCCAAGAAATATCTGTCATGAGACACAGCTATTACAGCTCCGTCAAAGCCCTCCAGATAATCCTCCAATATGGTCAGTGTTTCAATATCTAAATCATTGGTTGGCTCATCCAGCAATAATATGTTGGGTGCCTTCATCAAGATGCTTAAAAGAAACAGCCTTCTTCTTTCTCCGCCGGAAAGTCTATAAATTGTGTTATACTGTACATCCGGTGTAAACAAAAATCTTTCAAGCATTTGCGCTGCAGTTATTTTCCCTTCTCTGGTCTCAACAATTTCTGCTATATCCTTTATATAATCTATAACTCTTTGAGAATCATCAACATCATCTGCTTCCTGTGAAAAATAACCAAGCTTAACAGTACTTCCAATATCAACATATCCACTGTCAGGCTGGATTCTTCCTGCTATTATATTCAATAATGTAGATTTTCCGGCTCCGTTGTTTCCAACAATACCGATTCTTGCATCTCTATTAACAATGTATTCAAAATATTGGACAATAACTTTTTCATCATAACTTTTTGAAATATTTTTAATTTCTATGGTCTTTTTACCAAGTCTGGACGAAACAGAACTTAATTCTAATTTCTCCTCATTTTCTGTTCCTATCTGTTCCTTCAACTTTTCAAATTCTTGTATTCTGCCCTTTGCCTTTGTGCCTCTCGCTCTAGCCCCTCTTTGGATCCAGGCATACTCCTTCTTGTATAATGCCTGTTTTTTTCTTTCGCTGCTCATGTCGTTTTCTTCACGCAAAGCTTTTAGCTCCAGAAATTTTGAATAGCTCCCTTCATAAGAATATATACTGCCTTTATCCAGTTCAACTATTCTATTTGAAATTCTGTCCAAGAAATATCTGTCATGAGTAACCATCAATATAGCACCCTTATATCTTTTCAAATAATTCTCCAACCAAAGTATCATGTCATTATCCAAGTGATTGGTTGGCTCATCCAATATCAACAGCTCGCATGGATTCACCAATGCGCTTGCTATTGCAACTCTTTTTCTTTGTCCGACGGAAAGTATATTTACATCCTTGTCAAATTCTGTTATACATAGTTTGTTTAATATTGACTTTGCTTCATATTCCATCAGCACCTTGGTTTCAGTAGAAGCATTGATAAAAACCTGCTCTAACACAGTTGTATTTTTATTGAATTCAGGATCCTGAGGCAAGTAGCAGACCCTTGCCCCATTGCCGTATACAACATTGCCGCTGTCAGGCTCCTCAATCAGAGAAGCAATCTTAAGCAATGTTGATTTACCGGTTCCATTTACTCCTACAAAACCAATTTTATCGTTATCATTAATATATAAAATTACATTATCCAGTAAAGTCTTTTCTCCAAAGCTTTTAGATATATTTTCAAGTGTTAAAATCATATAATTGCCTTTCAATAAAGTTTGTTCTATTATATCATTTTAATGCGAAGAAATAAATATATACTTATAATTACTTATATGAAGAATAAAAGATAACGCTCTATTTTGTTAAATATTTGAATCTGAGGGTTTATAATCAATTTAAATCCTTTGCAACATGATCATGGATTCAATGTGGTACGTAAGTGTGAACCTAAATATCTATTGTCTTTGATATTGTATTAGAAACAGAAGATATAATATTTTTATCACGCATGGTCGAGCTTAAATCAAGCCCTTCCTTACACATTTTTACAATATAAACATCTTGCCCTTCTTTTATTTCTGCGCTTGTTACCGGAAGTGCGCTTCTTTTATCAATAATCGCAATTAAGTCGGGGAATGTAGCCAATCTGACGCCATTTTCATCTTCCAATGTCATATATTCATTCCAGAAAACAATTTCGTATCGTCTCGAGCCTTCTCCTACTATGAGATTTCCTAAGTCAAATCCATTTTTAATCCTAAGCGTCTTAGATACTACAACTCCTTCTCCAATAACCGAAAGTCCGTAAGGTTCGAGTTTTTTAAGCATTCGTCCGATATGCCCTTTATTGTCGTTAATTACTTTACCAAGCCCAAGCGACTTCGTAAATGCACCTACAGCAGCATGCTCTTTCACATAGGACACTTCTACCGGATTTCGTAAAACAGTTACAAACCCGCCTGCTTCAATTGACGCATTTCGAATAGTTTTAGAAGCATTTTCCACTCCTGATTTAACATATACTTCTATATTTTGTACCCCTTTTCCTCCTGCACCTGCCTGAATCGAAAGGTAACCAAATTTTTTGTGAAGCCCGAGACTCCCCATAATCCCTGTTGGATGAGCTCTGCCATTGCAAGGTGAATTTATAAGCGGAATATTAGTAAGTGCTGACAGGATAAAGCCGTTTGTACTGCTCTGTGCACCCATTTCATTTGTTATAATTCCTTTAATCTCCGACTTAGTATTATTTTGTATGAGCTCATATACTTTTTTATAGTGATTCAAATCCACATAACTTGTTTTCGAGGCAGGAGAACCGACAAGCGAAGCTGTAATTATGATATCGTCGTCTTCTAAGTCATCGATTTCAATAATTTC
>DCDU01000094.1:3609-4194 GCA_002316585.1 Firmicutes bacterium UBA1047
ACAAGCGAAGCTGTAATTATGATATCGTCGTCTTCTAAGTCATCGATTTCAATAATTTCGGGATCCCCAACTGAAGAAAGCATTTCCAGAACATTAAATCCGCCTGAAAGAGTACCCCCTCCTCCTCCTCCTAAAAGTAAGCCTCCATATATTACATTAAGGGTGAGTTCTTTAGTTATTTTCATAGTTCGCTCCAATCTTGCAGGTAGTTAAAACTATCCTGCTCATAATATTCCTCTCCCTGCATTTGCCATGAAACTGTATAGATTGTCACAGCAACAAATAATAGGGTGTATAACGGTGTGTGAGGAAAAATAATCATAGTCAATTAAGTTGAAACAGTCTATAAAATCAATCTGTAAGGGTAAACATATGTATTTCTATTTGCCATAAGCCTACCACGCACAACACAAGAGAACCGATTATGAAGATTAGATTTTATAGACTATATTTGACTTAATTGACTATATTAGTGTTTCATTAAAAATACACTCTATAACTATTATAAACCCTTCGTTTTATGTACATATCGCAGAAACTGATTAAGCTACTGACAGCAATGTGATTATTTTTTATTCTATATAA
>DCDU01000094.1:4343-4929 GCA_002316585.1 Firmicutes bacterium UBA1047
TGATTATTTTTTATTCTATATAAGCATATTCAAGATATGTATGACCGAGAATATTTTTAATGACATTTTTTGCTTCAGGCTTGCATAGATAAGCATTTTTTCTGTAATGAATCGGAAATACCGGCATTTCGTCAAGAATTATTTCTTCCATCCTTTGAAACATTTCTAAACGTTTTTGCTGGTCAAGCTCAACTATGCTGTTTGCTGAAAGCATATCATATTCAGCATTACTCCAAAAACTATAAGCTGATACAGTTTGTCCTGTTACATGAGGGAGTAAAATAGACATAGGGTCAGGGTAAAGCCCTGTCCAACCATCAGAAGTAATAGAATAATTTCCTTTTTCAACCTCTTCGCTGAGTATCTTTGACTCAAAGGTTACAATATCAACACTTACCCCAAGAGCTTCTTTCCACATTCCTTGCAGTGCCTGCGCGATATCCTTTTCAAGCTGTGAAGCACCTACACAAAGCTCAATTTTCGGAATTCCCTTGCCATCCTTATATCCGGCTTCCTCCAACAGCTTTTTGGCTGCTTCTATGTCCTCGCTAAAAAGTTTCTGCCCTGTAACATCCCTGAATTGCTG
>DCDU01000219.1 GCA_002316585.1 Firmicutes bacterium UBA1047
ATAGGCGGAAGCAAGCCTAAACCAATAGATATAAGAGTTATTGCGGCAACCAACAAAAACTTAGCACAAAGCATTCAGGATAATTCATTTAGAGAAGATCTTTATTATAGACTTAACGTATTTACTATAAATGTTCCTTCGCTAAGAGAACGCAAAAGAGATATTCATATATTGGCTGAGCATTTTATAAATTATTACAATAGAGCTTTAAATAAAAATGTAGTAAAAATTAATGAAAATGTATTGGAAGTATTTAATAAATATTCTTGGCCCGGAAATATCCGGGAATTGGAAAACATTATAGAAAGAGCTATAAACATTGTAGAAACCGATACAATAACCCTGAAAGATTTGCCGTTTGAACTTCAGAAGCTAATTAGTGAAAATGACAAAGAAGCCATGAGCTTTGACAGTATTGATAATAAAAGTTTAAGTAATAAAAATGATTCTTATGCAGATTTGTCTGACAAAAAAATGAGCTTGGAGAAAGATGAATTAGTGAGGGCATTAATCATTAACAACGGAAATGCAATAAAATCCGCACAGCAGTTGGGAATAAGCCGAAGAACATTATATAGAAAATTGGACAAATATAATATTTCGATTGACAGTTTCCGATAATAATTAAAAAGTATTTTTAACAAAAGGATGGTAACAAAATTTACCCGACGGCAAAAAACCAAATTTTAAATATTTGAATCCTATGGAAATAACATAGTAAGACAAAAATAAAAAATAAAGGAATGTGATATTAATGAAGATGATAATCAATGGACAAAAGCGAGACTCAAGCAACAACAGGGTTGTAGAAATAATAAACCCTTTCAATCAAGAGCTTTTGGATACGGTTCCAAGCGCAACGGAAGAAGACCTTGAATTGGCTTTGGAGCACGTATCCAAAGGTAAAAGGGTTTGGAGAGAAACACCTTTATATAAGCGTTCAAAAATTCTATTGCAATTTACAGAAAAGGTTAGAGAACACAGGGAAGAACTTTCAGTGCTTTTGTGTAAGGAAACCGGAAAAACTATTAAGGAAGCAATGATTGAATTAAACTCGGTACAATATATATTCCGCAGTTTTATAGAGCAGGCAAATCACCTTTACGGCATAACCATACCGGATAGCCAGCCCGGCGGAGAAAAAGACATAATTTTTACGCGCAGAGAGCCATTGGGAGTAGTGGTATGTATCATACCTTTTAATTATCCGGCTCTAACTTATGCATATAAGGTTGCTCCGGCACTGATAACAGGCAACTCGGTTATTATAAAGCCGCCTTCCGACAATCCTATGACTCTTATACGCATAACAGAGCTGCTTTTAGAATGCGGAGTGCCGGAAAATGCAGTACAGATTGTTACGGGCAGCGGCTCGGTAATCGGTAAATATTTGGTTGAAAGCTCCAAGACAGATGCGGTAAGTCTTACGGGCAGCACTAAGGTAGGTATTGAAACAGCAAAGTCTGCTGCCGGTAAACTGCATCGCGTATTTCTTGAATTGGGCGGAAATGATGCCTTGATTGTCTTTGAAGACGGAGATATTGAATCAGCGGTAAAGGAAGCTGTAATTTCAAGAACTATGAATGCGGGACAGGCATGTATTGCTTCAAAAAGATTTATCGTGCATAATTCAATTAAAGATGAATTTACTCGGCTTCTTGTTGAAAAGTTAAGTACCTTGACAATCGGAGATCCTCTGAACCCTAAAACTGACATGGGATGCCTAATTAATGAAAATGCGGCAAAAGAAGTAAAAAAACAGGTAGATTTGACCATTAAACAAGGTGCCAATTGCATTTATGGTGGAAATATTTTAAATAAGACATTTTTCCAGCCGACAGTTCTCGAAGGAGTAACACCCGATATGGACATTGCCAAAGACATGGAGGTATTTGGTCCTGTTTTTCCGATTATAGGATTTGATAATGAAGAGGAAGCCATATCCATACATAATTCTTCCGCTTATGGCTTGAATGGTGGCATTATTACCAATGATATTAACAAAGCTCTTAGAGTTGCCGATAAATTAGAATGCGGAGGAGTAGTGATAAACGGCAGCGGAATATACCGACATCCGGATATTGCATTCGGCGGCTATAAAATGAGCGGAATCGGCAGAGAAGGTGTAAGTGCTACCTTGGAAGAGCTTACTCAAGTAAAAACCATTGTTATGAAAGGGATTTTAAAATAATATCGGGACTGATTCAAAGATTGTATAAACCTCTAAAATGATAAAAATGGAGTGTGAAATAAACTCTGTATAATAACTTTCTATGATAATTTCCAAGCACGTGTACACATAAAAAATAATGGTGCCATGTTACAGCATTAACGGCACCATTATTTTTCTTATTTTATTGTAATATTAATATAATTCGGCATAAATTTCAGCTAAGTCTTCCTCTGTAAATGGTACATAATTATTTACAAGAAGTCTTTGCTGTGTTTCAATAACATTTTTAGCAAAGCCTTTTATTTCTTCTTCTTTCATTCCGTATTCTTTTAATGGTTTCAATGCCAATAAGTTATTCAAAAGCTTGCCTAAGTCATCAAATGCTTTGTCTTCGGTAGTTCCTATGATATTAGCGATTGACTTCTTGATGTCTTGAATTTTACCTATAGGCTTTTTCTTTTCATAGTATTTGAACACTTCTATAAAAAACTGATAATTTGCTTCTCCATGAGGAACGTGATATGCTCCTCCTAACGGATACGACATTGCATGAACTGCTCCGACTCCTGTATTTGAAAATGCAATACCTGCATAATTACTTGCTACTAAAAACTTATCTATAATAGTCCTGAAATACTCCTGACCATTTTTTATAACTTCCATATAACCGCATAATATCATTTCCATTGCTTTTACGCTAAATAATTCAGTATAACCGCATGTTTTTGGAGACAGAAAAGATTCCGCCGCATGAATTAGTGCATCTACTGAGCTGGTAACAAATACTTTATACGGCAGCTTAACTAATAATTCCGGTATCATGACTGCATAATCTGCATATAGCTCATCCCCGGCTAAACCTAATTTTGTATTTTTCTTAGTCAACAAAGCTATTGATATATTGGTTACCTCGCTGCCTGTCCCGCATGTTGTCGGTATTATAACTAATTTTTTCTCTTTAACTATAGGAACTTCTCTTAAAAATAATTGCTCTGATCTTTCCGCTTGTTTTAAAGCAAATAATTTAGCTATATCAACAACACTTCCTCCGCCTACCGCAATTACTCTGTTAAAATCAATATCTTTGATATCTGTCAATATTCTGTCTATCATTTCATCTGTCGGTTCACCCAATGCATAATGCTCAGGAAATACAACATTTAATTTTTCCTTTTTATCTTTTAAATATGTGTTGTATATAGGATCAATTGTTAATATTAAGTCTTTTTCTCCCACTTTAAATTCATTGTAAAATTCATCAAAAGTATCTATCTTATGTATTTCCGGTTTTAATAATAACTGTTTCATTTCTATAAAACCAC
>DCDU01000051.1:0-3173 GCA_002316585.1 Firmicutes bacterium UBA1047
CTCACGGTCTTGCGGAAATAATAAAAAAGAATTCATCAAAAATAAGGGGCATACTTAATGGAATAGATACTGATACCTATAATCCGGAAACAGATGACGCATTATTTGAAAATTATGATATAAACAATATTGAAAATAAAAATATTAACAAACTAAATTTACAGTCTCTTTCAGGACTTCCCCAAAATAAGGATATACCTGTAATCGGAATTATTTCAAGACTTGTTAAGCATAAAGGATTTGACTTAATAACAGATGCAATGGAAGAAATACTCAAGGAAAGAGTGCAGTTCATTATACTTGGAAAAGGAGACAGAGGATACGAACTATTTTTCAAATCAATGCAGGACAGCTATAATGAAAAAGTATCCGCAAGAATTGATTTTAATTCCGACTTGGCAAGAAAAATATATGCAGGCGCGGATATATTTCTGATGCCTTCAATAAGCGAGCCCTGCGGCATAGCACAAATGATTTCTTCAAGATACGGCACAGTGCCAATTGTACGCGAAACGGGAGGGCTTAAGGATTCAATCAAGGATGCAAGTCTTGGTGAAGGAAACGGATTCACTTTTAGGGAGCAATCTTCCCACGCTCTTTATGATGCGGTAAAAAGAGCTTTAAAAGTTTATGATAATAAGGAAGATTGGAAAAAGCTGATTGAATCGGTAATGGAAATAGACTTCAGCTGGAAAAAATCCGCCGAAAAATACTTTGATATGTATCTAGGGCTTATTAACTTAGGAGAATGATAATGACAAAAATTGACGCAAAACTCATTAATCGGCTAATCGATAACGAACTTTTTCGCTATTGGAACACTGAGCCTGAGAGTGCCGATTCAAATCAAGTGTACAGAGCTTTGTCAATTGTAATAAGAGATTTTCTTCTGCATAAAAGAAATGAATTCATAAACAAGCAAGATAATTGCAAGCAGGTTTATTATATGTGTATGGAATTTCTCATAGGCAAGTCTCTTAGAAATAACCTTTATAATTTAAATATAGAAAATGAAACTAAAGAAGCGCTAAAAAAATACAATGTTACATTAGATGAATTATGTGTAATTGAAAAGGACCCGGGTTTAGGCAACGGCGGACTTGGAAGGCTTGCGGCATGCTTCATGGATTCACTTGCAACTCAAAATTACCCTGCAGTGGGTTTTTCCATAAAGTATGAATTCGGACTTTTCAAACAAAAAATAATTGACGGATGGCAGACAGAGCTCCCGGATGACTGGCTTACTGCTTCAGACGTATGGCTTATACCTAAGACCGAAGAAAGAGTAATAGTTAAATTTGACGGCAATATAAGAGAAGAATGGTCCCCTGAAGGACTGAAAATCTTCCATGACTTTCCTACAGAGGTTGAAGCAATACCTTATGACTTGATGATTTCAGGGTATAAAAGCGATGGAGTAAGCTTGTTAAGACTTTGGGAATCAAGAAGCTTAAACAGCTTTGATATGAATTTATTCTCGCAAGGCGACTATATAAGAGCCTTGTCAGAGGATTCAATGGCAGAAGCAATATCAAAGGTTTTATATCCGGCTGATAATCATAATGAAGGTAAAATATTAAGACTTAAACAGCAATATTTCTTGGTTTCGGCATCAGCACAAAACATAGTGAATAACCACATGAAAAAATATAAAGTACTGGATAATTTCAGCGAAAAAAATGCAATCCATATTAACGATACTCATCCTGCGCTCATAATTCCCGAATTAATGCGTATTTTTATGGACGAATACAAGCTTTCATGGGAAAAAGCGTGGAATTTGGTGGTTAATACAGTTTCCTACACAAATCATACGGTAATGACGGAAGCATTGGAAACATTCGATGAAAATATAGTTAAATCCAAGCTGCCAAGAATTTATATGATAATACAAGAAATCAATAAAAGATTTCTTCAGGAAGCCTCATCTAAATACAATGATTACAATAAAGCTATGAATATGTCCATATTCGGCTATGGCAGAGTAAATATGGCAAACATGTGCATAATCGGCAGCCATAAGGTTAACGGAGTTGCACATCTTCATTCTGAAATTTTAAAAAGAACTGTATTTAAAAACTTTTATGATTACAGCCCCGATAAGTTTCTGAATGTTACAAACGGCATAACCCACAGACGATGGCTTAATCAGGCAAACCCTTTACTGAAAGAATTAATTGAGGATCTTGTAGGTTTAGATTACGTTACAAATCCCGAAAAGCTTAATGCCCTAAAGCTCTTCAAGGATGATGACAGTGTTTTAAATAGGCTTAGTGAAATTAAATATCAGAATAAAATAATTCTTGCCAAATATGTCAGAACAAATAATCATATTGATTTAAATATTAATTCAATCTTTGACATACAGGCAAAAAGACTGCACGAATACAAGAGGCAGCTTCTAAATATACTCAGAATTATAAGCATCATCATTGACATAAATGAAGGAAATACAGCTGAAATTGTTCCGGAAACATTTATATTTGCCGCAAAAGCCGCCCCCGGATACCACAGGGCAAAAGAAATAATACAGTTAATTTTTGCATTAAGCGAATATATAAATAAAAACACTTTTATCAAAAAGTATATCAATGTTGTGTTTTTGGAAAACTATTCTGTAAGCTTGGCTGAAATTATAATACCTGCCGGTGAGTTAAGCGAGCAAATATCCTTGGCGGGAAAGGAAGCAAGCGGAACAGGAAATATGAAATTCATGCTTAACGGTGCCTTAACCATCGGTACCTATGACGGCGCTAATGTTGAAATAATCGGTGAAGTTGGAGAAGATAACTTCTTCTTGTTCGGTATGAGAGACTATGAAGTTGAAAAATTATGGAGCCATGGATATTCGTCAATACTTTATTATCAAAAAAATCCTAAAATAAGAAAAATAATAGATTTTCTGAACAAAGGAATAAGCGGGAAATCCTTCGAATCAATTTCAAAATATTTAATCGGCGGACCTGTTGTGGGAGATCCTTATATGTGCTTTGCTGATTTTGACAGCTATATGGATGTTCATAATAAAGCTTCACAGCTTTATTATAACGACAAAAGAAAATGGAATCAAATGTCACTGATAAATATAGCATCAGCAGGAAAATTCTCTTCCGACAGAACCATACGAGAATATGCAGATAATATATGGGGGCTAAGATGAATGGGGACACACC
>DCDU01000051.1:3340-8407 GCA_002316585.1 Firmicutes bacterium UBA1047
GCTAAGATGAATGGGGACACACCAATCAATGTATGGAGACACACCTCTACTATAGGGAAAGTCTCTGCGGGTAAGAGGAATGTCCCCAAATTACGGAGGTACTATGTATATATTTGATTCTCAGTCTCAATTTTGCAGGCATCCTCAGGGAGGAATTAAATCAAATGAAATAATTACATTTAAAATACTTGTTAAGCGAAACATCAATGCACCGGAATTATTGATTGAAAAAAGACATGATTATGTCAGAGCTTTTTACGATAAAATTAAAATGCAATGGATAGATTCTGAAAAAAACTATGATTTATACCGGGTTGAATTATCTATAAAGGAATATGGTCATTACTATTATTCCTTTATTTTTAATGAGGAAAAATCCAATGATTATGAGCTGCTGATATATGATGAAAACTATTTAACTCCTGATTGGGCAAAGGGAGGAATCATATATCATATTTTTGCAGACAGGTTTTTCAGAACAAAAAATACTGAGAAAAAGTGCGTGAAAATAAGAAATTGGGGTGAAGTCCCTCATTATCTTCCTGATGAAAATGGAGAAATACTGAATAACGACTTTTTCGGCGGAAATTTAGAAGGTATAAAAGAAAAGTTACCTTACATTGCAAGTCTTGGTGTAAGTATAATCTACCTATCCCCTATTTTTGAAGCAAATTCAAACCACAAGTATGACACGGGAGATTATCATAAGATTGATACAATGTTCGGAAATGAAAATTCCCTTAATGCTCTATGCACGGAAGCTGAAAAATATGGAATTTATGTTATCCTTGACGGAGTTTTCAGCCATACGGGAGATGACAGCATTTATTTCAATAAATATGGCAGGTATGATTCAATAGGTGCATACCAAAGCAAGGACTCTCCTTATTTTGAATGGTATACCTTTAACGAATGGAATAATGATTACAAAAGCTGGTGGAACATTAAAACATTGCCTGAAATAAATGAAAATAATCAATCTTATATAGAATTTATAACTGGAAAAAACGGAGTGCTGCAGCATTGGCAAAAGGTCGGTGTAATGGGATGGCGTTTGGACGTTGCAGACGAGCTTCCGGATGAATTTATCGATGCCCTTCGCACTTCCGTAAAAAAAGAAAACAAATCTCCTTTGATAATAGGTGAGGTTTGGGAATATGCATCAAATAAATATTCCTATGAAAAGCTGAGGAAATATTTATTGGGAAAACAGCTTGATTCCGTAACCAATTACCCCTTAAGACACGGAATAATAGAATTCGTAAAAAATAAAGACTGTAATCTTCTTTATGAAACATTGAATAGAATTATGGAAACATATCCTCCCGAAACAGTGGACTGCCTTATGAATATTATAGGAACCCACGATACTGAAAGAATTCTTACTGTATTAGGAAGCAGTATAATTCCTTACAGCAAAGAAGAAATGTCGGTAAGCAGGCTTTCTGAGGAAGAATTAAAACAAGGAATAAAGCTTTTGAAAATTGCAGTTCTGCTCCAAATGACTCTTCCCGGAATTCCCTGCATTTATTATGGTGATGAAGCGGGTTTGCAAGGCTGGAAGGACCCTTTTAACAGAAGATGCTATCCCTGGGGAAATGAAAACAGGGATATACTTGATTACTATATGTCTATAACAAGTTTTCGGAGAAAAGTCAAAGTTTTAGCTTCCGGAAAGTATAAATGCTTAATTCATGATAAATCTGTTTTTGTATTTCAAAGATTTAATGATAAAGAAAAAATAATTATTGCGGTGAATTTGTCTAATAGTGAAATTACATTGAAGCTCCGGGAAACCATGACTGAATACGGCAAAAATAAGGAAAGCAATATTTTCAGCTTAGAAAAAGAAAATTATTTAATTTTAGCGGAACCGTAAGCTCGTGATTTGAGTTTTTGCATAATTTGTGTATATTTTTTGTACAAATATTTTTGAGATTTTTGTCTTTAATGAATGTGATGATTTCAATCAAAATTTAGATTTTTGACAAGAAATTTATGTCATTCGCGAAGCAAAAGTATAAAAAAAATCAAGTTTCCATTTTTTTACATTTGTATATATATACTAAATAACATAAGCTATCTGCATGTATCCCAATATATTATATGACGCAAGCATGCAAATGTGCCTTCTTAATTATTTCAGACAATTTATCATTTAATTCTGACTGTTTTAACCTCCAGCGCCAATTGCCGCCCAATGTTGACGGAGTATTGATTCTTGCCTCCGAGCTCAGGCAAATTAAGTCTTGAATAGGTACTATGCAAAGATTAGCCTTGCTGTTGTATACCGCTTTTATTAACTCATATACAATATCGTCAAGGTTTTTATTATTTTCATTAATATTTAATATATTCAAAACATTCTGTCTTGCTTTAGCATCAAGCTTTTCAAACCAGCCTTTTAAGGTATCATTATCATGGGTACCCGTATACGCAACTGAATTTTCTTCATAATTATTCGGCAAATATGGATTGTCGGGATTACCGTCAAATGCAAACTGCAAAACCTTCATTCCCGGAAAACCTAAATCCTTCTTTAATTTAACAACACTATCCGTAATAATTCCCAAGTCTTCGGCAATAATATTTACATTGCCTAATTTTTCTCTTAATTTTTGAAACAGTTCCTTTCCATAGGCAGGAAGCCACTTTCCGTTAATAGCATTCTCAGAGCCATAGGGAACTGCCCAAAATTCATCAAATCCCCTGAAGTGGTCTATTCGCACTACATCATATAATTTAAGCAAAAATTCAATTCTGTTTATCCACCATTCAAATTCTGTTTCTCTTAAGTATTCCCAATTATAGACTGGATTTCCCCAAAGCTGTCCCTCATCGGAAAAGCCATCGGGAGGTACACCTGCAACACATGCGGGCAGATTATTTTCATCTGTCATGAACAGCTTTCTTTCTGTCCATATATCAACACTGTCTTCCGCAGCATAAATAGGAATGTCTCCAATTATTGATATTCCTGAATTATTGGCATATTCCTTCAATTTAAAATATTGGTCAAAGAATAAGTATTGCAAAAAAATCCAAAAGTTTATTTCATCCTTAAGCTCATCTTTTATTGATTCTATTACACTTGTATCCCTTTTAACCAGCTTTTCATCCCACTTATGCCAAGCAAGCTGATTGTTTTCATACTTTAATGCCATAAATAACGCATAATCCAAAACCCACTTATTTTGCTCCGTAAAAGAAGTTAAGCTGAGGGATTTCCCTTTGTTTACATAAGCCTTTCTTAAAACTCCGTACTTAGTGTCAAATAATTTTTTATAATCAATGTATTCATCATTGTTATTAAAATCAATAGTTTCCAAGTCAGCTTTTTTAATAAATCCTTCTTCCTCCAATACTTCCAAGTCTATGAAATACGGATTGCCTGCAAATACGGAAAATGAAGAATAGGGGGAATCTCCGTAGGAAGTAGGTCCAAGGGGCAGAATCTGCCAGTAACTTTGTCCTGCAGAACGCAGAAAATCAATAAATCTATAAGCTTCCCTTCCAAATGTACCTATTCCGTATTTTGACGGAAGTGAAAAAACCGGCAATAATATTCCAAAGCTTCTGTTGTGCATATATATCTCCAATGCTTAAGTTTAATTAATAATATCATAAAGTTTTGAGAATTATGAATAAGATTAAAAAACATTTATTCAAAAATAGAGCAAATTATAAATTGCTCTATTTTAATGACAAGTATATCCGGTTAAATTTTACAGGTATTTTCTTAATATTTCTTTTTTATCTGTTTTTTCCCACGGAAGGTCAAGGTCTTCTCTTCCAAAGTGTCCGTATGCTGCAAGCTGTTGATAAATAGGTCTTCTTAAATTGAATCTTTCTATAATTACAGCAGGTCTTAAGTCAAAATTCTCAGCTATTGCTTTTTCAATTATTTCATTGTCAACTTTATTTGTACCGAATGTTTCAACCATTACTGAAACCGGTTTTGCAACTCCAATGGCATAAGCGAGTTCAACTTCGCATTTATCCGCAAGTCCTGCAGCAACAATATTTTTTGCAATATATCTTGCCGCATATGCTGCGGAGCGGTCAACCTTTGTAGGATCTTTTCCTGAAAATGCTCCGCCACCATGTCTTGCATATCCTCCGTAAGTGTCTACTATTATTTTTCTACCGGTTAATCCCGAATCACCCTGTGGTCCTCCGATTACAAATCTTCCTGTAGGATTTACAAAATACTTCGTATTTTCATCCAATAGATTTTCAGGAACTACCGTCTTAATTACATATTCCTTAATGTCTTTTTCGATTGTTGTCCTATCTACATTAGGATTATGCTGTGTAGATATAACAATTGTATCAATGCGCACCGGTACATTATCATGATACTCAACTGTTACCTGTGTTTTCCCGTCGGGTCTTAAATAGTCGACAACTTTGTTCTTTCTTATTTCCGTAAGCTTCATCGCAAGCTTGTGAGCCAAGGATATAGGCATGGGCATCAGCTCGGGTGTTTCATTGCACGCAAATCCAAACATCATTCCCTGGTCGCCTGCTCCAATCATATCATTAGTATCTTGGTGATCCTTTTTATACTCATCAGCCTGATTGACACCCATTGCAATATCCTGAGACTGTTCTTCAATCGATGTGAATACTGCGCATGTTTTATGGTCGAAACCATATTCTGCATTGTCATAGCCGATATTTGCGATTGTTTGTCTTACTATCTTAGGAATATCAATATAACAGCTTGTGCTTATTTCTCCTGCCACAAGAACAAAACCTGTCTTAGTAATTGTTTCACAGGCAACTCTTCCATTTGGATCCTGCTCCATAATTGCATCTAAGATGCCATCTGATATCTGGTCACACATTTTGTCGGGATGACCTTCTGTAACTGATTCAGATGTAAATAACCATTTCTTCATATTTTATCCTTTCTTACTTAAATACTATTTATCTATACCTTATTTTAAAGTCTTACATACGCAGTGCAATGCATCAAATTTGGTTAGAGCATACAAAAACCTCTTCAAAAGAAGAGGTCAAATTGCTTTCTATTGCCTCATCTTTCGGAAATCCGCGGGAATT
>DCDU01000051.1:8673-8804 GCA_002316585.1 Firmicutes bacterium UBA1047
CATATACATTTTTTATTGTCAATAAGCAATAATTTTATTTGTATGAAACAAATTTTACACTTTTCTTCCGATATCTTCACCCCCCCAACAAATATACATCGTAGATGCAACATTCCTGTGTGAAAATTCCA
>DCDU01000074.1:0-6264 GCA_002316585.1 Firmicutes bacterium UBA1047
GGAGATGTTTTAATCCTTACAAAGCCTTTGGGATTAGGCATATTGAATACAGGCATCAAAGCGGGAATAGTCAGTGAAGAGGGTTATAAAACAGCCATCCACACCATGTCTGAATTAAATAAATTCTCCAAGGACGCAATGATGAAGGTTGGTGTTAACAGCTGTACCGACATAACAGGATTCGGTTTATTGGGTCATGCATTTGAAATGGCACAAGGAAGCAAGGTTACCATTAAGTTTAATTCAAGCTCAATACCAATTATTGAAGAAGCTCTTTCCTTGGCAAGAATGGGCATTATCCCGAGCGGTGCTTACAGGAACATGGAATATATTAAAGACTTTGTAAAGGTTTCAGAGTCCGTTCCTCAGGAGATAGCAGACTGTATGTTTGACCCGCAAACCTCGGGAGGACTTTTGATTTCCTTGGAAAAAGAAAAATCCCAATTATTGCTTAATGAGCTTAAAAGCAGCAGCACTCCTTTTGCATTAATAGGTGAAGTTTTAGAAAAACAAGACTACAGCATAACCGTAGAATAAGAATTCCGGGAATTCCGGGGACGGACCTTTGAATTCCGTTCATCTGTTATGATTATAGAATTTTAAAAGCAAATCCGAAGAATTGCTTCCATGGATTTGCGCTATTTTTAAATCTAATTTTCAATTCTATGGTCAGTCTTAGTTTTTATAAATATTATCTTTTGCATTTTATAAAGCTCAATTTTTTCATAAGTATTGTATGAAGATATTTCCCTCATAAAAGCTCTTCCTAACTGCATACTATCATCTCTTTCTCAGAAATTCCTATTTATCAAATTGTTTAATCGGTTACTTTATTCAACAATTATTGTCCAATAAATTTAATTGTCTGTTCTATAATTCTATTAGTTTCTTCACCTTCATTAAAAACTTCAAAACCATGTTCTCCTTTTGAATGTAATATAAACTCGACTTCACATCCTAAATTTCTTACTTCCTTAATAAAACTATCATTACAATAAGAAGGATATACATCATCTAAAGAACCCATGGCTATAAAGAATTTTGGTAAATTAGATGTTTTAATCAACTTATTAATATTTAAATCTATTTTCCCACAATATGCTATTATCTTATTAATGAATCCAGAATCTTTCTTTATCACTCTATCAAAAAATTATTCTGCATAACAATGACAGTGCCAGCACCATTTTCAAATGTCGAGTTAAGTTGAGCTACCATATATGACTTAACTTCTTCTATAGTATCAAATTTCGTAGCTTGATATGGATATTCCGGATTTGTCTTTTCAAACAGCAGAAGACCTTTATCGTACTCTACTAAAACTGCTGCATGGCTGGCAGCGGTTAACTCGCAATCCTGCATCCATATTGTAACCAGAGACACACTGCTTTTTTGAAATGCAATGCCGCGTCTATCCCATTCCTCTTTTATCACAGTATACATATCTTGCTCGGATGTTCCGCTTGGTAGTGTAATGGGATTAAAAATTGTAAAGTATTGTTCAATTTCTTCGTCCGTTAATTTCAGACAGGGATTAGTCTCAAATCCGTCCATATCAGTAACGAGCCATGAGTGTGACCAATCATTTTCGTCCTCTATTATATGCCATTCAGATTTTGGAATTATGTTTTCTGTGCTTACATAATCTCTCATAAGATAAAAAGCTGTTGAACGGCAAAGTACATCGGTATAATCATAGCGATTGACTTTCCACCAATTCCTGGAAACATCAGGGTAATCATCATCAGAACCATACCACACATAATTTTTTTCAGTATAGGTAAAGGATGGTGTCAGTTCGAAGGTATCCAGACTACCTATCCCCTCATTGTACTGATTTACCCACGAAAATACTTCCTCCACATATGTAGGATTTATGCCACCGGCAGTCAAAATGTGTTTAACTTCATCCTGCGTTTCGCTGTCACACAGATTAGAAAATAACAACCCGGTATGCACATTTTTTTCTGATTCCCCCGTGCTTATAGTTTCATCCGCTACTATTTGCATAGGTGTTTCTTCTGTTGATTTTTCGATATTACAAGAGGATAAGCAGAAAACGTATACAAGCAATGCACTTAAAAATAAGTATTTTAGTTTCATAAAAATCCCCCATTTCAAAGAAACTGTCTAACCAATCACATTATAGCATTAAGTCGGCATATTTTCAAACAAAACCGAAAGAGGGCTCACACATAGCGATATCATTGCAGCATTAATTTGACTTACCTGCAAGCTATTTTGAAATTGCTGTATTTTATAGCTTTTGCGGATAAACATGCACTGCACTCCCGGAAAAATCCTGTAAATATATGTTTCCGTAACACTGTGAACTTCATTACCGGTTGGATATTTATAATATAAATGAAACAACTATTACCAACGCCGTACTTATAAGGGTTCCCAACAAATAATATTCCGCGAAGTCCTTTTCCTTTGATATTTTATCATATCTCGCTATGGACTTTGCCGTTAACACCAATCCTATAGCGGAATATTGCTCAATAGATAAGAATATCAGCATGATTATTCGTTCTACCGTGCCTATAAATCTTCCGGCATTATTTAATTCTTTTTTATCGGTAATAATGCTAACCGGTTTATATATTGCCAATAATTTTTGTATTGCTATATTAGCCGGCTTATGTATCAATAATAATACAAACAACCAGGAAACAAACACAAATCCGGATAATCCAACAGCATTTAAGAAATCTGCAATTGTTTTCCATTGGTTTATACAGATATTGTTTTTCACAAGCCAATATGCAACTCCTATTAAAGAAATAAAATGTAAAAATTGGTCTGTGAAGAATATATTTCTTTCTATTATTTTAGACATTTTGCCTTTCTTGTTTATTACGAATAAATACATAAATTTTATCATATCAATCAATAGATGAAATGCAGCGGCTATAGCCGAACATAATATAGCTTCATAAGATATTACGGGCAAGGCAATCAAAAGCATAATTCCCAAATAGTATACGCAATGAATCAATACCCATCGTATGCTTTCATCCTTCTTTTCGGACATTTTTTCTGTTTGTATATAAAAATCTGCAATAATATGTGCTAAAAGAAATAAAATCAAATATTCTCTAAACATCATTTCTCCTTATTTCAGCTAAAGCTCTCCCTATAGTATCCAGCGCATCCTTATATGCATAGTATTTTCCTTTTGATAAACTCTTCTGAATTGCCGGCTGCTTAATTTTAAACCTTTTAGCGGCATCAGTTTGACTATCTTGGTGCTGCAGCATATCCCAGATTATTTCTCTCTGCCTGTCACTCCAAGAATCTTTAATTACGGTTAACAATGATAATATTGTATTAATCATTATTGTTATGGACTGATTGTCTCCTTCAACTTCAATTCTTATATCTGCTGCATTTGTCTGTTTTTTCTTTTCATTTTCTTTCAAAAATTCTATTGCGCCTCTTGCCTTATAATATCCCGGTCCATCGGCTCCTATAGACATTTCCTTGTTAACATCTGTAGTTATGGCTCCTATTCCTACTCCGAATCTTATTTTAATCGGATGCATTTTTCTCTCAATTTCCGTTATTATATCCATCGTATTTGAGCCGCTGCATAATAATCCTTGAAATTCATCACCCAATGTTATAATAAACTTAGATGATATTTCATTATCATATTTTTCATTGATATCTTCTAAAGCCTGTTTTAGCTTTTCTTGCACTTCGCTTCTGTTCTCGATTTTTTTTGACTGCCTTATATCTCCTATTACTGCAATATACGGATCATTTTCAAAAGAAAAAAACATATTATACCTCCCATATTAATGCATTTATTATATAACCCTATAGATGAATATGCAAGCATTATTCATATATAGGGTTATAACTTCAGCAAGTAACTCCGGACACAGCAGGTTGCGTAAATACTAATATATCCTCCATGAACTCTGTGAATTCCGAGGGCATCCCCGGAATGCAGCTTACCATTTCAGCTGCTCACAATACTCCTTAAATTTTATGATATTTTGATTAGTATTATATTTAGACCAAGTCAGTACAAAATCCTGATAAACTTTATCGCTGTCAATATCTACATAAGTTACCGAATTGTTTTTGACTTTAAATAATCTTGGAATGGGAGCAATGCCAAGTCCTGTTGCAGCCATGGCTACAGTTGTTTCATACTCGTCCACTAATCTGGCATTTTCCATGTCAAAACCTGCATCACCTAAACGTTCGACAATTTTCTTCAAGCTTATGGAAGCGCTTTTGTTATTGCTCATAATAATTTTTTCCGTTTTTAAAAATTCCGGAGTTGCCTTTTCATATTTTGCTAAATAACTTAATTTTGAAACAGCTACCGCCGCATAATCCCGAAATAAAAATATACTTTCAAGTGAAGGAATATCATCTGTTTCGGATTTTTCATCAAATAATACATCTAACTTGCAATTTATCACATCTAAAGTTAAAGGACCCCATCCGCCTACTACGACATCAACTTCAATATGAGGATATATTTCATAAAAGTCTTTAATTATGTTGTTAATGCTGACTGCGATTAAAAAATCCTCCCTATAGGAGGATAAAAGCTGCTTATATTTCTAAAAATTATTAAGATATGACTTCCAAAAACCATAAAAAATTAACATAGGTAAAATAAAATCAAAATTCAATGAATTGATTATTGATGTCAACTAAGAACTTCCTGCAATCTCCTTGGAACCTGTTTGTTACCAACTCTTCTATGTCGCTCATAGCTTCATATAAAGAAGAACCATCTGCATATTCAAATCCTACAAGCTGGAAAAACACATGGCTGCTGTAAAGAGTAAGCTTCCCTAATTCACTTTGCCTCCAAACCCATTTCAATGTTTGAACTATATTGCCGCTTGTAAATATGAGCTCCCCTTCCTGCACATCCTCATAATTTTCCGAGCCGAAGGGCAAGAAAACATCTCCTTTTCTGCTGTAGCGAACTTCCAAATCTTCATGAATATCTTTTAAATCATGACCTCCGAGGGATATACCATTTTCAATGGATACTGCGTTGCATAAATCAACCAAGGCATTTATAACCGGCAGTTGCCCTCCCTTTACTATTCTTTTAAACATTGCTTCCACGGAAGGCGGATATTTATTTGGATTAATACCGGATTTTTGCATAACTTCCCTATACAATTTCACATTCGGCAAATCCCTTATTTCTTTCGGTTTTATTTCATCCCTCATTCTGTTTTCTGCTTTTCTTAATCTTTCTTCATCATCCGGTGTTGTGTCTGTATTCTTTATATTGTTACCCACCAATATACCGAACTTAATTTCCGAATTTAATTCAAAAACAGATTTGTCAATTGTATATTTCATTTTAATCCTCCATTATAGCAATGCTGTTACAATTCTACAATCATAGGCTCATGTCCCGTATATGGCAAAAATTTTTCTATTATATCCGAAGTCTTGAGTTTAAGAGTCGTGGTATTCACGCACGGATGAAAGCCTACATATTCATCCTTCAATGCTTCCTTGTCTATTACCAAGTTCACATTAAGTTCCTTATCATAAATCAATCCGAATATGCTTAAGGAGCCTGGTGTTATATTTAAATATTGCTCCATAAACTTGCCATCCGCAAAGGACAATCTTGAACTGTTTATTTGCTTTGACAAAATCTTAGTGATAAATTTTTTATCTCCGGGCATAATGAGAAGATAAAATTTTGTTTTTTGTGAATTGCATAAAAATAAATTTTTGCATGCTTTAACACCAAGAAATGAGTCTACTTCCTGCAAAGCTTCAATTGTCGGAGCTTCATTATGATCCACACCCGTGTATTTAATTTTAAGATTATCTAATATATTGTAGGTTTCAATTTCTTTTTGAAGCCTGCTTCCATTTGATGGTCTTGAATTAAATAAAACATATTCTGTTTTATTTTTCATATTGTTACCCCATTAATCAATTAATTAGCTTGCATATATATTACATATACAATTTAGTCTTTGAGTTATTTTCCACTTTAAGGTCCGTCCCCGCAATACCCATTTGGGCTTTGTGAATTTTTTCTATGGGACCTGTTTCCAACAAGTGAGGATTGTAGAAATACTTTTCCAAGAGCTTGAAGGATCTTGCATAATATACGCCGTCGCAAATTCTTTCATCCAATGTGTAGCCTATTTCACAGCACTTTTTGACTACAACCTGCTCATTTTCTACTATCGGCTTTTTAACGGTTTTCCCTAATGCAGCAAATATACCGGTTGTTCCAAAGTCATAAAGATG
>DCDU01000074.1:6415-7088 GCA_002316585.1 Firmicutes bacterium UBA1047
GTTGTTCCAAAGTCATAAAGATGATGATAAATATAGTGTGTATCTATTGATTTTAAGTAAGTAAAAAACAACGTTGTGTGAAAAGGGCTTGCATCGATTACACTTTTAGGAAGCATGTTGTAATTATCCATTGCTTTAATTAGTCTGACCAACATTTTTTTTACAAACCCGGGCATTGACATTACCATTTCCGCAAGCTTGTCTGTATCTGTACTTTCATTGTAAGAAAGCACTTTTGCTATATTTTTATCTATGATTTCCGCTATATCAAAAATATTTTCTTTTCCCGTAAATTCAAATTTAACGGTGGTTTCTTCGCCTTCATCCCTAAGCGAACGCTTAACAGCCATTGAAACATAAATTTTATTTCTTTGATATATCTGATTATTGATTACAAAACGGTTCAGTTGTGGTCTTTCCGTGATAAGTCTCACATATGCGGCAATAAATACATGCATATAACTAAAGCTATAACCTGATTGCTTTTTCTCGGCAATATATCTGTCAATACTTTCAGCCGGAAAAATTTGCTTTGAAAAATTTTGTGAATCACTTCGTTTTTCCATTATATAAGGTATTATTTTCATAAAAGGTTTCAAATCTTTAAGTAAATAGCCGTCACTTCTTCTCATAAAAACCTCCATAACCTTGCATACGCAGGGGAATTCACCAA
>DCDU01000074.1:7236-20558 GCA_002316585.1 Firmicutes bacterium UBA1047
TTTATTTGCTCCTTTCGTCGCATAAATTAGGAATTTTGTGCGGTTGACCTACCATCCATCTGTTCTTCGCTACCGCTCGAACATCTGGGGTTAGGTCATACGAAAAGAATACCACACTTTTGGTGCGGTATCAATTGTTATTATTTTTATTGATTGTTAATTTTATATACTGATTTTCCGTCAACATATGTTTCTATAACTCGAGTTTTCAGGATTTCTTCATCATTGTTTAAATTATATAAATCCTTGTCAAGCAGAATAAAGTCTGCTAATTTTCCAACTGCTATGGAACCTTTTATATCTTCTTCGCCTGATGCATATGCACCTTCAAGCGTATATGCCTTCAACGCTTCATCCATGGACAGCTTTTCATTTGGAAGATAAACTTTTTTTACTTCTCCCGTAATACCCTCTCTTGTTACCGCTGAATAAATATTTGGCATGGTGTCAAATTTCTCCACGGGACTGTCTGTCCCAAATGAAGCGTGGATACCTTTATTAATCATTGTTTTCCATGCATAGGATGTTTCCGCCAAATCCTTGCCTACTCTGTCATATACAATATTCATGTCGTAATCTGTAAATATTGGCTGAATATATGTTATTACATTCAATTCTTTAATTCGGTTCAATAGAGCATCATCTGTTATTTGACAATGAACTATTCCGTGCCTTAGATTATTGTCAGGATGCTTTTTCTGCGCATATTCTATTGCATTTAAAGACATTTCTATTGCCCTATCCCCTATTGCATGTACTGCCACAGGGCAATTGTTCCTATGAGATAATAAAACCAATTCATTAATCTCATCCTGAGTCATTATTTCAATTCCTTTTACGGAAGGGGTGTCATTGTAAGGATTTCTGAGAGCTGCTGTTCTTGCGCCAAGCGAGCCGTCCGTAAAAAGTTTAATGCAGCTTATGCGATATTTGTTGTTACCCCAGCCATGATTATATCCTTTTTGAAAAAATCCTCTCAGTAAATCAGTATCCGGAATTGAGCATTGCTCGCCTATACGAACTTTCAGCCTTCCCTCTTCATCCAATTCTCTTAATGCCTGAAACAGTAATTTATAATCTCTTTCGGTGCTATATCCGATATCATCTGTTTGTACAGATGTTAAGCCTTGCGCCAAAGCGAAATATTGAGCTTCATCAATTATATTTTTCAAGGCTTCTAAGCCATGGTCATAAACACTGATTTTCACAATTGACAATAAACCTTCTTTAATAACTCCGTTCGGCTCTCCGTCCGGCAATGTTTCAATTAAATCTCCGTATTGCTCTGCTGTTTCCTTGTTTAAACCGACAATCTTAAGAGCTGCAGAGTTTAATACTCCAACATGAAAGCATGCACGCATAATCATTGTTGGTATATCACCGGTAATACTATCTAAATCAAACTTGTTTGGGAATCTTTTTTCATCCGTAAAATAATCCTGATTCCAGCCTGCCCCCTCTATCCAAGAATTATCTTCCGGTTCTCTCTTTTCAAGATTTTTCTTAATTTTGTCCCTGATTTCTTCAATGCTTTTTACACCCGCTAAATTTACATTCTTCAAGCTTTTTGCGAAATGCAGAAAGTGCATATGTGAATCGTTAAAGCCCGGTAATACGAAATGACCCTTTAAATCAGCTTCATTGCAGCTTTGGTCCTTTAAGTAATCTCTTGCACCTGCTTCAGTTCCCACATATGTAAATTTATTGCCCTCGACTACAAATGCATCCGCAACCGAAACCTTATCCATGGTATGAATATTTCCGTTTTTAAATAATGTTTTCAATTCTACCTCCATTTTTGTAATACTTGTAAGGGATTTCCAATTTCAAGAACTTAAATTTCAACACTGATTCATCTTTGTCACTCAAAGGTCCGTCCCCAGAATGCCTTGGTTTATTATATCATATTATCCTTAAATTGTTATAAAAAATAATAAAAAAGATACTTATATAACAAGGAGGCAGATATTATACACAAAAATAAAAACAATCCCAAATATTGATTTTAGGATTGTTTTATTCTTAAACTAATTGTTTACCCTAATTAAACAAATACAAGCGATAACCAAGGTACATAGGTTATTGCGATTAATCCTGCCAATGCCACCAAGAAGAACGGCAGAATATAAGGAAACATTTTTTCCATTTTTATTTTAGCAACTGCGGCGCCCACAAATAAATTACAGCCATAGGGAGGGGTGCACAAACCTATCGCTAAGTTTACTGCCATTACAACTCCAAAATGTACAGGGTCAATTCCAAGATTTCTTATTGTCGGCATTAACATGGGTGCCATAACAATAATAGCCGGTACCGTATCAAGAAACAGTCCTACAACAAGTAAAATTAAATTGATAAATAATAAAACTACAGATGGATTAGTTGACACGGTTGTTAAGAACTCTGTTATCATTTGCGGAACTTTTTCATAAGTCATAAATGTGGAAAACACCGTTGAATAACCTAATAAAAATGAAGTAATTCCATTTAATACCGCAGTATCTAAAAATACATTTTTAAGACCTTCCCAACTAAGGTCCTTATATACAAACAAACTAATAATGATAGAATAAACTACTGATATGCAAGCAGCCTCCGTAGGAGTGAAAACTCCCGAATAAATTCCTCCTAAAATGATAACCGGAGAAAGCAAAGCCCAAAATCCATCTTTCACGCTTTTAATAATTTCTGATAATCTATATTTTAATGCCTCTTTAATCGGTACCTTTTCATCATGCCTTGCGGATTTTAAATCCACTCCCTTTATTGTACATATAACTATATTTGCAATTAAAAACAATATACCAAGCAATACGCCCGGCAATACACCGGCCAAGAACAACTGCGGAATAGATACTCCCGTTGTGGCGCCATACAATACAAATGACAAGCTTGGAGGAATAATAGGTCCCACTATACCTCCGAAACAAACTACTGTTGCAGCATAAGCGGGGTCATATCCCTTTTTTTTCATTTCCGGAATCATCATGCCGCCTATTGCAGATGTTGTTGCCATTCCGGAGCCTGATAACGCTCCAAAAAACATGCATGAAATTATAGCCACGCTGGCAATTGCACCATTTACAAAACTAATTAATGTAGATGCAAAATTTACAATCTTTTTAGCTATTCCCCCTGTTGACATTATAAGACCCGCCAACATAAAAAATGGTATAGCCATTACCGTGAATGAGAAAATCCCGCTGTAGGAATATTGAGCATTGATTGCCATGTTCAAGTCCGAATAAGCAGCCATAGAGAACATAGTAGCTCCACCTATTGCAAATCCAACCGGGACCCCAATTAACAACAATATAAACAATGCTATAAATAACGCTGGTACTGCCATTGTAGATCCCTCCTATATAATAATATCTTTCTTATTTATTGACTGTATTGACTGAATAAAACATACAGCGGCTCTTATAATGAATATTCCGCATCCTAACACAACAGATAAATATCCCCATGCCGTGCTGATTTTAATTCCTGCATAAGGTATATTTTTTTGAATACCTATCATTACAACTCCATAATACATGGTTATGCCGCATATAATTACCAATATTAGTTCTGAAATCGCTTCACAAATCATCTTTAATTTATGTGGTAATTTATCCACTACTAAAGTTATTTTAATATGTTCCTTCCTCTTATGACCAATGCTTATACCTAACCATGAAATCCACACGAATAAAAATTTTCCAAATTCTTCAGACCAAGACAACGAATTGTTGAATACATATCTCATTATAACTTGAAAAAATATTATGCCTACCATAACAACAAACATTGAAACAAGAACAGTTTCTTCAATTTTGTCCAATACTTTTATAATATTATTTTTCACGTCTTTCTCCTTTCATAACCTCCACCTAAACAATCATTATTCAAGCATGGATATACCATGCTTGAATGCAGTTGATGCTACGGACGTGTTTTTAACCACTTTTCAAGCATTTCATCACCAACAATTTTGCGCTGATAATCATAAACAGATTGTACGGCTTCTTCAAATGCTTTTATTTCATCTGCTGTAAGCTCATATACTTCTGCTCCTTCATCTTTAAACCTTGCTAAATACTCTTGTTCCTTTGCATATTCTTCTGCTCTTTGGTTTTTTGCAACTTCCTTAACGCATTTTACTAAAACTTCCCTGTCTGCCGGATCCAAAGATTCAATCCATTCTCTGGAACAAATTATCGGGAAAGGAGAGCTGGCATGATTTGTCAATGTTACGTGCGGAGCAATCTCATGCAAATTAAAGTCATTAAATACTCCTAAGGAATGGCCTAACGCATTGATTTGTCCTTGAGACAAAGATGTTATAACTTCTCCCCATGCCATCGGTGTCGGATTGGCTCCCATTGCCTTCCAAATTTCAATATTCAAATCATTTTGTGCTATTCTGATTTTTTGACCCTTTAAATCTTCATTGTTTTTGTAGATTTTATCCCTGCTTATAACTTGTCTCATACCGTTATAATACATATCGATGCAATAGTAACCGGAATCTTTTAACGTTTCGTTAAACAGCTCCAAGCCGCCGTTTTCAAAAGTTCCTTTTTCCCAAGCCTCAAAGGAAGGATATAAGTACGGCAAATCTATGCATGTTGCAGCAGGACCCGCGGCAGACGTAATTACCGATGATAAATCAAACATCATTGTTACGGTTCCGATTTTTATTCCCGAAACCAAATCCGGTGTATCTCCCAACTGTCCGTCTGAATATACTTCAATCTTAAATTTACCCGGAGCTTCCTTTTCTAATAATTCCCCTAATTTCACACTCCAAGTATTTGTGGATCTTTGGGATGAGTCAGTATGTCCGATTTTAATTACAATCGGTCCGTCACTTGGCGCTGCTTCGTCTTTATTGGAGCAGCCTGCAGCAAAGCCCATAATCATGACAAAAGACAATATTACTGCTATAATTCTTACTTTCTTCATTTTTTTATCCTTTCTAAGTTTTAATGTAGTTCAAATACTATTAAGCAAATTCTATGCCAAAAAAATAAATTTGATAGTTTTATATCAATATCTGCATTTTATTTGCTTTTAATACTTAAAAATTCTATCATCAAAAAATAAGAGCGTGAAAAATATTTCATGCTCTTATTTTTTTAATGATATTTATTTCACGCTTTATCGCAATTTCATAATCAGTTGCGTATTTCATCTAAATCAATGCCATATTCGTTTATTTTATTCCATAATTGTCTTGTGCTTATTTTAAGCTCATAAGATGACTTTGCTACATTTCCGTTATTGTTTTTCAAAACCCCGTATATGTAGCTTCGTTCAAAATCATCTCTTGCGTCCTTTAATGATTTGCCGTAATTATTTGTTATTAGAATTGTTTTATCCTTCGATGCTATGGGCATGAGCAGCTCATTTAATGTTATTCTGCCGTCCTTACTCAAGGCTATCATTCTTTCTATTATATTTTTAAGCTCCCTGACATTTCCGGGATAGTCATATTTCAGCAAAAAGTCCATAACTTCATCATCAATTTTATTAATTTTTTTCTTTTGGTCCATTTCAGTTCTTTTTACGAAAAAACTAATGAATGCGGGTAAATCTTCTCTTCTTTCTCTTAGAGGCGGTATATTTAATGTCAATGTATTAATCCTATATAATAAGTCTTCTCTAAAATTCCCTTCCAATATTTTTTCATTCAGATTCTTATTTGTTGCTGAAATAAATCTCACATCTAAATCTATGGATTTGTTGCTGCCTAATTTTTCTATTTTTTTACTCTCTATGGCACGGAGAAGCTTACCCTGAGTTGATATTGGCAAATCACCTATTTCATCCAAAAATAATGTTCCTAAATTAGCTTGTTCAAACTTACCTATCCTTGCTTCGTTAGCTCCGGTAAATGAACCCTTTTCATGCCCAAACAATTCGGAATCTATCACCCCTTCAGGGAACACCTGACAGTTGATTGCCACAAAGGGCTCCTGTACTCTTTTGCTTATCCGATGTATATAATTTGCAAATACTTCTTTCCCTACTCCCGATTCGCCTAAAAGCAAAATGTTAATGCCTGTATCTGCAACCATTTTACATATTTCTAACAGTCTCAAATACTCCTCATTCTTTGATTCAATAAACAATTCCTTATTATATTGATTTTTCAACAAATATGAACTTTTACGCTCCAACCTTTGTATTTTTGCCAATCTGTCAATTTTCATCACCAACTCATCCATATCACTGCTTTTGGTAAAATAATCAATGGCGCCATACTTAATTGAATCAACGGCACTTTCAATACTGCCAAATGCCGTCATAACTATTATTTCTATAGTATCATACTTTTCCTTTATCTTCTTTATCAGCTCAACACCATCCATGATCGGCATCTTCAGGTCGGTGAGAACCAGATCCACAATGTTATTGTTGATATAATCAAGTGCTTCTATTCCGTTTGAACAACTTGCAATACTGTACCCTACACCCGATAATATCAGTGTAAGAACTTTTTGATATTCAATTTCATCATCTACTATTAATATTTTGTAACCCTTTCTTTCATTCATATAATCACTCCATTATTGGTAAAATTATTTCAAAAGCTGTCCCTTCCCCGGGATTGCTTTCAACTGTAATTTTTCCTCCATTGTTAGATATCTCAGTACTGATGATATATAACCCCAATCCTGTCCCGTTTTCCTTCGTCGAATAAAAAGGGTCAAATATATTATCAAGCTCTGTCTTTTCAATGCCACATCCGTTATCGGCAATTCCAACACATAAGCTTCCTTCTTCCACGCTTAATTTAACATGGATTTTTTTATCTTCTCTTTCTATATCACAAAACGAGTCGATACTGTTATTTAATAAGTTTATCAGCACCATTCCCAATACTTCATTATTAACTAAAATCGGTCTTTCATACTCTCCCCCGAAAATACAGCTTATGCTTATCCCTTTTTGCTCTGCTTTTTCTTTCTCTATGTTAATTATTGATTCCACAAAATTTTTAACAACTACCAGTTGAGCCTCGTCATTTGAAAGTCTTGAAAACCTCAGCAGATTTTCTATAAGCTTATTTATTCTGTTTATTGAATTATTTATTACGGATACGGCATGGCTGCATATTTCATTAATGCGGTGTTTCTCAATAATATAAGTATAGCTCTTTATTAGACCTAACGGATTTCTTATTTCATGGGCAAGTCCGGCAGATAACTGTCCTACCGCTATCATTTTGGATTCCTGCCTTTCTCTTTTTTCTTTCAAATATTTTTCCGTATAATCCTCTATAACAATCATACCCTTATTATTGGTTACCTTTTGAGAAGTTACATAGTAATAACTGTTTCCAATATTCAATACAGTATTCATATTATCCTTATCGACAAACGGCTCTAATGCGGTAATGTCATTGCAGTGAAATCCGATTAAATTTTCTTTTGTAATATTCATAAGTTCGGCAATTGCATTATTGCATTCCAATATTAATGAATTATTATCAATAACCATAATACCGCTTCGCATTGTATCAATAATAAGGCGCAGTTCCTCCTTGCTTTCAAACAGTTCTCTGGTTCTAACATTTACTTTTTGCGTTATAACATAATTCCAGGTTGAAAAACTGCCGATAATAAACAGCCCCACAATTAAAATCTTATACGCTAACTCAATTGTTTTTAAATCTATACCGTCTGTGTCGAAATTTCCTAACCATTTATATTGAGTCTGAACTATCAAATTCTTTTTCTTTAATTGCATTATCCCTTTATTTAAAACATTCAGCAAATCATCGTTCTCATTTTTTACGGCTAAGCTTATTTCCTTTTCATAAAGAGTTGGTCTTAAAAACTTATAATTTGAGCTTTTATTTGTAACATTGAGAAAATGTGCTGCTTCCATATCGTCACCCACAAGACCCGACACATCATTGTTGCTCAGCAAAGCAAAACACTGGTATATATTATCCACCTCTATTATCTTAACGTTAATACCGCTGAAAAACTTGTTTATTCGGTTATCTATATTATATTTCTGTAATGTAACCAATGTCTTGTTATCAAAATCCGTTATTGTCTCTATACGACTATCCTTTTTTACCAATATTTTTGATTTTACTACACAAAGAGGCTGAGTTACTTTAAGCGCATCATCTATTTTCTCATCTTTCTCATCGCGAATATTTTCAACAACTATTACATCAATCTCGCCTCTTTGCTGCGCATCTGCAAGATGGTCGATTTTTCCTGCTTTTAGATGAATATTGCTTCCGATTTCAATAGCTAACTGAGACAAATAATCAACTGCAATACCTGTATTGTAATTATTAAATTCATTTGTATATGTTAAAGGCGGATAATTGTAAATGCCTACCAAAAAATTATCCTTCTCTCTTATCATCTTATTTTCTTTTTCGGTTAACGGAGAATTATATTTATAATAATCAAGTAATCCGATTTCATATCTTAACTTTTTATCTGCTGCGTTAATTACAATAATGCCAATAATCAATAGAACGATAAAGAATGAAACCTTTTTATTTTTCATGCCTTTCTACCTCGGTTCAAAATTACTGCTTCTCAGCTTTTTTCAATTTTTACTTTACTTCCGCCTAAACCCGCCACTGCCGGGGCTACAATTAATTTCACGGGAACTCTGTTTTTTATGGATTCCACATGGCTTATGATACCTATCGACAGTCTTTTGTGATGAACTTTTTCAAGAGAATCCATTACTATATCAAGCAGATTGTCATCAAGAGTTCCAAAGCCTTCATCAAGGAAAAACAATTCAAGCGGTGCGGTTCCTTTAAGCTGTATCTGTGATGACAGCGCCAAGGCAAGTGCAAGGGATGCAACAAATGTTTCTCCTCCCGACAATGTTGAAGCATCTCTTTGCGCTCCTCCGTTTTTATAGTCTCTGATTAAAAACCTTCCATTTTCATCAACTTCAAGACCATAGGTTCCCCCGGTTATTTCTTTAAGCTTTTTGCTTGCTTCCACGGACACATATTTAAGCTGGTTGGCTGCAACAAATTCAACGAATTTCTTGCCTCTGAAAAGCTTATCCAAATCATTCAACAAAGCCATCTTGTGATTTAGCTTTTGTTTTTCCTTTAAAAGCTCATTTTTCACCTTTAGCTTAACTATTATCGATTTTAATTCCACCTCAATGCTTGTGGCTGTTTTCTGCAGCTCATCGGCCATCAGTGTTTTTTCATTTTTAATTCTTTGTATTTCATTCCATTGCACATCAGTCAGATTTCTGCCGTTTATTTTCTTATTTATGCTGATGAGCGCCCCGTTAAGTTCAGCAACAGCATTGTTATAACTCTCGATTTTGGTTTTAAGCTCATCTATTTCAGATTTAGAAACAAAATTTTTCTTAGCTTCATCCGAATCTTTTATTCCTTCCTCCGCTAATGCCTTATCAAGCATATCCTTGTCCGATACGCTTCTTTCCTGCAAACTTAGCAGATTTCCCTGCAAGGATATTATTTGATTATTTACTTTATTAAACAGTTCTTCAATCTCATTTTTTTTCTTTTCACAATCATCAAACCGGTTTTCAATTTGAATGATTGCTTTTATAATTTGCTCTTTTAACAATTCAAGGTTTTCCGTAGTTCCAACCTTGCTTATAATTATATTATGCTTTTCTTCGATACTTTTTGCTTTTTCTGCAATAATTGTATTCTTTTCATTTAATTGAATTTTTAAATCACTGTATTCATCAGTTAATTTTTCTTTATTATTCTGTTCCTCTTTTAAACTGTTTCTTAGGTTTTTAATATCCTTTTCCAGTACAGCTCTTTCTTTTTCCTTTTTGGTTATATCGGTTCTTACTAATTTGAAATCTTCAACAGATGTTTCTTTTTTCAGCTCGGATAATTTTTCGTCTGTCTCTTTTAATTCCGTGTTTTTGGATTTTAAGTCAGCCGACAGCTTATTTAACAATTCTATGTTGTGGCTTAATGCACTGTTTGCATTATTATAGTCCATAAGAAGGCTGTGTTTTTCTTCAGTGAGAATATGTAGCTTTTTTTCAAGAGCGGCTTTATCCGTATTGTATTGGTTCACAGCCTTATAAAGTGAATCAAATTCTTTCTTAAGCTCTTCGACAGAATATTCTTTATATTCATGACCTAAATTTTTAAGCTTTAAATTATTGTCATTTAAATTATTTTCTTCCGTTGCAAGCCTTTCATTGAATTTTATTATTTCTGCATTTACAACATCGTATCTTTCTTCTTTTGATTTGATATCATATCTTAATATTTCAAGATTTCCAACTTGCTCAACTGACGGAATATTTTCCGTGTGATGCTCTTTGGAACCGCATACAGGGCATATGTCTCCTTCAGTCAAGGACTCTCTCAGGATATATGCTGAATTCTCTCTTTCTAATCTTTTTATTTCATCATTTAATTTATTTATGTCTTCATAAAGCCGGGTTTTCTCCTGCTGTTTATCTTTCAGCTCCTTTTTCAATGCTTTAGTATTCTTTTGACCTTCTTCAACCGCAGAAGTGTATTCCTTGTGTTTATCCCATTTCTCTTTTGTAGATGAAAGTTTTTCTTTTAGGCTTATCAATGTATCTTGGTTTCCGGGACAATTTTCATTTAAATTATTTAATTTATTTGAGGAATCTGTCAATATTTTTTCTTTCTCGTTAAGCAGCTTTGAAACTTTTTCGCTTTTTGATTTTGCTTCTTCAATATTGAGCTTGGTTGAATTTATATCTTTTCTAATGCTTTCAATGTATTTATCAATACTTTCGAATTCACTTAAAATAACTATTCCCTCATTAACCTTATTCTTAAATTCCTCCGGAACTTTAAGCATTTCGGCTGTATTTTCCTTTGTATTGACATCTTCATTAATTCTGAAAATATTTTCTTCGCTTTTTCTTAAACCTTTTGCCGCAATGTTCAACCTTTCATTTATTTTCAATATATTTTCTTTTAAGATGTTTTTTTCATTTATCAATAAGTTAAGCATCTTTTTCTCTTCAATTGCATCAAGTACCTTCTGCTCTTTAATTCTAAGCTTCGGAAGCTCTGTATCTTTCTTATCTTTAGCATCCGTCAAACTAACTTCCGCAGTTTTTTTATCTTCCTTAATTTTTTCTGCATCTTTACTTAATGAATCAACTTCGGATTTTACTTCCGCAATTTGTCGTAATGTGTTTTCATAGCCGTCAATATAGGGCTTTAACTTAAGAGAGCTTTCTAAAACCGATACCCTAAGCTTGCTGCTTTTAACATCCTCTTCTTGTTCTTTTAGAATTTTCTCTTTTGCTTTAAGCTCGTTTAATTCGCTTTGCAGCTCCCATAATTCCCTGCCTTCACTGTAAGCCTTTTCTGCTTTTAATAATTCCTCCTTGCAGGTTTTCAGCTGCTTGCTAATTTCATTAAGCCTATTGTTTTTTTCCTCCAAAACCTCGTCGCTTACATCCTTGTAGCTGTTAAGCTCACCTTCAACTTTATCTGCTTTTTGATTTTCTTCTCTTATTTTTGCTCCAAGTTTAAAGGACAATTCGTCTCCGTATTTTTGAAGGTTGAAAAGTCTTTCTAACATTTCTCTTCGTTCCTTGCCTTCAAGCCTCAAAAACTCACTGAATTTACCCTGAGGAAGAACTACCGTCCTTGTAAAGTCATCCAACTTGAGTCCTATTATTTCTTCGCATTTTTCTGTTACATTTCTTACTTTATCCTCTAAAACCTGCTCACCATTGGTCAAATCAACAATTATGGCAGACTTTGTTCTCACATTTCCAGTCCTATTGTCTCTTTTAAACTCCCGGTCTACCCTGTAGCGTCTTACTTCATTATCAGCTATCTGAAATTCATAGCTCACTGACAGCGAATCGCAGTTAATATTCATATAATTGGTGCTTTTTCTTGAAACTTCTCCGTAAAGTGCAAGAGTGATACCATCAAGTATGGTTGATTTTCCGCTTCCGGTAGGACCGAATATGCCAAACAGACCTTTTTCAGCTAACCTTTCAAAGTTTATTTCCTGCAATTCTATAAAGCTGTTGAGACCTTTAATTTTAAGATTAATCGGCTTCATAATCATCCTCCTCATTAAGGATTCCAAGGAGCAGCTCCATCAGCTCCTGCTGCGGTTCAACCTGTCTTTCCTTAATATAAAATTCTCTGAAAATTTCGTCAAATGTTTTTTCGGAAAAACTGTTTAAATCTATTTCTTCCGCATTTTCACCCATAATAATCGGTGATATTTCAAGGATGTCCATTTTTTTTGACTTCATAGCCTTAATTTCATCTTCCCTTAGATACCTGTCTGTTTTGATTTCCAGGTAAACCCAGCAGTTCTTGTCCTTGTTTTCCTCACACATATCTATTGCTTCTTCTATGCTTTCGCACTTCCATACTTCAATAGGCTTGTATACTTTAAATTTAACCTCTTCCACAGTGCATTCCTCGTTTGCCTTAATATCAATAATGAATGCTTTTTTATCAAAGTTTATTTCCTTCTTGCTGTAATGTATGGGTGAGCCTGCATATCTTGCCTTTTTATTTGTTCCCGGCACTAACTGAGGCTTGTGTATATGACCTAATGCAATATACTGTGCCTTTTCGGGAAAGCATCCCCCATCCACTATGAAGCTTCCTCCAAGCCGGATGTTTCTTTCGGAGCCTGCTTCCTCGCTTCCCATGGCAAACAAATGAGACACCGCAATGTTAATAGTATCTTCTCTGTATTTTTGACTTAATGTATCAAAGAGAGATTTTATTCTTTCACCGTAAGTTTTAACTCTTTGCTCTTCTTCATCCATAGCATCGTATAATACTTCATTGAGCCTTTTCTCACTTGGATAGGGAACGGTTAAAACAACTGCTCTCTCTCCGTTTATTTCAACTTCCACATATCCTTCGCCCGAATCCACAACCTTGTGCTTTCCGTATTCTCCTGTATCAGCAACCGACTTAGGTGTACCAAGCATAATAATTCCATGGTCTCTTGCCAATGGTCCCGCAGCCACCAATCTTTCAGGATTGTCATGGTTGCCCGCAATCACTAATGTTATTCTTTCACCGTTTGATGAAAGCTTTTTTAATGTATCATAAAACATTTTTTCGGCTCTTGCCGGCGGATTGGCAGTATCGTAAACATCTCCCGCAATAATGACCATGTCCGCATTTTTTTCTTTGACTATTTCTATAAAATCATTTAAAAAAGCTTCCTGTTCATCCATTCGGCTGGCACCTTCAAGGCTTTTGCCGAGATGCCAGTCCGATGTATGCAATATCCTCATATTATTTTCCCTCTGCGTTATTCTTTATTTATTATTTAATTATATCAAAAAAAAGCACTTAA
>DCDU01000074.1:20659-30776 GCA_002316585.1 Firmicutes bacterium UBA1047
TTATATCAAAAAAAAGCACTTAAAGATATAGTTTTATACTTTAAGTGCATCTAATATTATTTAAATTAAATACGTCTTGTTGTATGATTCCAAAAATATAATGGAATCCTTAATCATATCCGGAGTTACCGCATAGGGATAATGCCTCACATAGAAAGCTTGTCAACTATTTTTTTATTTTTATTTTTAGTTTTAATATACAAGCATCTATAGTATAATATCATTATTATTTACATGATAGGAGGACTTAATTGAACTACATAAATCCATTGGGAGAAGAAAAAATTTCAAGGCTTTTACTTAAATTTTCAGTACCTGCCATAGTGGGTATGATGGTAAATGCATTGTACAATGTTGTTGACAGAATATTCATAGGAAACAGTCCTGAATTAGGGACTAACGGAATAGCAGGAATAACCATCGGTTTCCCCATTATGATAATATATTTGGCAATCGGAGTTTTGTTCGGTGTGGGAGGCGCCACTAACTTCTCCATGAATTTAGGGGAAAAAAACTATGAAGGAGCGGAAAACACTCTTGGCAATACACTGATAATGCTTATTTCAGCCGGGGTGTTATTAATGGTTTCAGTTAAAATAAATTTAAAAGCCATTCTCCCTTTCTTCGGAGCAAGTGAAGAAATTCTCCCATATTCATTGGAATATATGAATATCATTACTATGGGAGCACCGTTTCATATTGTTAGCATAGGTATGAACCATTTTATTCGCGCCGACGGAAATCCTAAGTTAGCCATGTACACAATGTTTTTAGGAGCAGGAACCAATATTATTTTAGACCCGATATTTATTTATGGCTTAAAAATGGGTATGGCGGGGGCTGCATTAGCAACAATTATTTCACAGTTCTTTTCATTTTTATGGGTGGTTTCATATTTTATCGGTAAACAAAGCAGAAATAAGTTAAAACTAAAATACATGAAACTCAAACTTAGTTTGGTAAAGAGAATTACCGCATTGGGGCTTCCGGGATTCTTGCTGCAGTTGGCATCAAGTCTTTTAAATGCAACATTGAACAAAAACTTATTCGTTTATGGCGGAGATATAGCCGTTTCAGGGATGGGAGTAATCAACAGCATTCAAACATTGCTAATTATGCCTATCATTGGTTTAAATCAAGGCGTTCAGCCTATCATAAGCTTTAATTACGGTGCCCGAAAAAATGACAGAGTTAAGGAAGCTGTTAAATTAGCCATAAAGATTGCAACCATTGTTGTAACCTCCGGATTTATTATTACCAGATTGTTCCCTGTACAATTAATATCATTGTTTAACAGAGATCCGGAATTAATCAGTTTCGGACGCTCGGCAATATTTGCCTGGTTTTTATGTTTTCCTGTTGTAGGCTTTCAAATCGTTTCCGCTAACTTTTTTCAAGCAATCGGCAGACCGAAATCATCTATGTTCTTAACACTTACAAGGCAATTAATTCTTTTAATCCCCGCAATTATAGTATTCCCTAAATTATGGGGCTTGAAAGGACTTCTGTATGCCGCACCGTTAGCCGATTTTTTATCATTTTTATTAACAGCCGTTTTCTTTTATTCAGGCATTAAAAAATTATAGTGTACGCTTATAATTTTAATACTCCCGCTTAAAAAAAGTAATATGGAGGTGGAAAATGAGTAAATTTGTTAATAGATTTTTATTAAGCGATTTATGGGAATTCGGAAAGAACGAAAGCTGGTTTTCTCATATGGCCGCAAAAGGTCTGCATTTACAAAATGTCGGAAACTGGCTGGTTACATTTGAAAAAGGCGAGCCTAAAAACACAAGGTACAGAATTGAAATCTTGGAAGAAAGCCCCTCACAGGAGCAGCTTGATGTATATAGGGACTGCGGCTGGCAATTGGCTGCAAATAAGCAAATTTTTTATATTTTTTCTTCTCCGGAAGAATTAAATTCCGCAGAACTTCACACAGACACCCTGAAGCAGAGTGCTGCATTTAAAATGCTTGATAAGCAGATTAAAAAAAGTACGGCTGTAATAGCTGTTGCCGTTATTTTTGCATTAGCTTTATTATTCATTCACTTATTCTTTGACAGTGAGCCATACTTGAATTTAATAAAGCGAAACTCTTTTACCATAATAACAATTGGAATTGCTTATATTTATATATTATTTACATTGATAAAGGGATATTTTCAGGTTAAAAAAATAAAAAACTCCCTGTCTATGGGCATCCCCATAAACCATAACCGTAATTGGAAACTTAGTTACTTCTTATCTTCATTGGAATATAGCATACTGATTCTGTGGATTTGCTTTGCTGTAGCCTCACCTATTTATACATTAATAAAAAGAGATTTCTATACATCTCCGGAAGCTATCGAAAACCTTCCAGTCATCCGAATAAATGATATTGAAAGCAGTGCAATATATGATTATTGGCATGACCTTCAGTACAATTGGAGTCTCTTATCTCCTGTGCAATATCGCTTATACGAAGGCGGCTATGTGGAAGGTGAGATGCAGGAGGATTTCAGCGGTGCATTTTCACCGGCAAGTGTCAATATAGTATATTATGAATTAACCTTTAAAGGCATGACCGAAGGAGTTATAAGGGATTTAATTCATCGTTATCACCGTGATTATTCGGTTGTTCCAGTTAAAATTTATAATAATAAATTTGACAATTTGTATGTTGTTGATAATGAAGAAAAGTCAGTGTATGCAAGTTTTGACGACAAAGTTATTTATATAAAATACCATGGCAATGAAGATATTGAAAAAAATATTTCATTGATTGAAAAGAAATTTGGATTGTAGGATAAAAAGCAGAAACCGGCGCACTTCTGCGCCATTTTCTGCTTAAGTTCTTTTATCAATCCATACACTGTGCTCACCCTGCTGCAGCCCTTAAGCATATCACCTTTCCACTGATGAAATGACTTATAGCTGAACGGTTTTGATTGATATTTACACTAAATTCATGCCCGCTTCAAGCGCTTTTAAGTTTATTTCAACAAGCTTTTCTTTAATATTTTCTCTTAAAATTTTATCCCAATTAATTTCTTCAAGACCCATAGCCTTTATAATCGCACCTAATAAAATGATGTTCATTACCTTGGGATTACCTAATTTTTCAGCTTCGTCCGAAGCACTTATAACCATGGTTTTTGCATATCCTTCAAGAATTTCTGCTGCATTTTTCGGATAGTCCGCTTTACCTGAAAGTATAGGCATTGACCCTATTTCAAGATCATTTACCACAACCTTTCCATCAGGCTTCAAATAATTCAGCCATCTTAATGCTTCCATTTTTTCAAATGATATCAATATATCAGCACCGCCAAGTTCAATAACGGGTGATTCAACTTTTTCTCCATATCTTACCTGAGATGAAACCGAGCCTCCTCTTTGGCTCATACCGTGAATTTCACTCATTTTTACATCATAGCCCGCTTCCATAAGTCCTGTTGTCAAAAGCTTGCTGGCTAAAATTGTGCCTTGTCCGCCTACTCCTACTAATAAAATACTCTTTGCCATTTATCTTTCCACCTTTCCTATTGCTTTAACAGGACATACCTGTGAACATACCGTACAGCCCACGCATGAATTGTAATCAATTATTGATTTTTTGATTTCCTTGTTGTAGGAAATTGCAGGGCATCCTGTCTTGGTGCATGCCTTGCAGCCTATACACTTGTCTTTGTCAACAGCAAATTTATCAGTAAATGCATCTTTGAATTCTGCCTTGTCCTCAGGTGAGAATTTCTTTAATGCACATGGCCATCTTGTTATGATAACTGAAGGTTCATCTAAGCTTAATGCCCAATCAAGCGCATTTTTGACAGCTGTTAAATCATTCGGGTTAATTACAGCCACATTTTTAAAGCCCAAAGCTCTTACAATTGTTTCAATACTTAATTCTTCAGTCTTTGCTCCCTGCAATGTATAACCTGAACCCGGGTTTTCCTGATGTCCCGTCATACCTGTTATTCGGTTGTCCAATATAACATTAACAGTGTTTGACCTGTTGTATGCAACATTTATCAGTGAGTTTATTCCCGTATGGAAGAATGTTGAATCACCTAATACCGATACAACTCGCATTTTATTATCGTCAACCGTGTCAAATATTTTTTGTGCGCCATGACCAACGCTTATGCTTGCGCCCATGCATATATTCTGGTCCATTGCATTGTACGGCTCGGCAAATGCCAATGAGTAGCATCCGATATCCCCTGAAACCATAACATTCTTTCTCTTGCCAAGCTGGTGGAAAAGTCCTCTGTGAGGACAGCCTGCGCACAACACCGGCGGTCTCGGAACAACCTCTTTTTCATCATAATTTAAAGTCGGCAATGTTTCGCCAAATACTGACTTTCTGATTACTTCCGGAAGCATCTCTCCGTATGAAGGGAATACATCCTTACCCAAACAATTAAATCCTAACATTTTTACTTGTTCCTCAATGTATGGATCATTTTCTTCTATTACATAAACTTTATCAACCTTAGAGCAGAATTCCTTTATTTTTTCTGTGGGAAGCGGCTGAGAGAATCCTATTTTTAAATAAGATACCGTATCGCCGAATACTTCCTTTGCATAGCTGAAGCATATCCCCGAAGCAATTACTCCAACCCTTGTATTGTTCCACTCAATGAAATTTAATTCAGTTGTATTTGAAAATTCAAGCAATTTCTTTTGTCTTTCTTCAACCTTAACTCTTAATTTTCTTGCAACGGCAGGAACAACTACGAATTTGCCGATTTCTTTTTTGTAAGGTATAATTTCTCTTTCTTCTCTGTCATTACATTCAACGATACCTTTTGAATGGCATACTCTTGTAGTCATACGAAGAAGTACCGGCGCATCAAACTTTTCGCTGATATCGAATGCTATTTTTGTAAACTCCTTTGCTTCCCGGCTGTCGGAAGGTTCTAACATAGGAATTTTTGCAGCTTTTGCATAGTTACGGTTATCTTGTTCATTTTGAGATGAATGTTGTCCCGGCTCGTCTGCCGATACCAGTACCAATCCTCCGTATACTCCCGTATATGCAAATGTGAACAATGGGTCTGCAGCAACATTGACACCAACATGTTTCATTGCAGCCAATGCTCTTGCACCTGCCATTGAAGCTCCGATTGCCGTTTCTAAAGCTACCTTTTCATTGCTCGCCCATTCTGCTATTATATTATCCTTGTATAAAGCAGTGTTCTCTAAAATTTCCGTACTTGGCGTTCCGGGATATGCAGAGGCATATCTTACACCTGCCTCATAGGCTCCCCTGGCAATAGCTTCATTGCCTGTCATCAATTTTTTCATGTTTTCCTCCTAATTAATATGACTGTCTTTATAATCAGTACACCGATTTTTTAGCATTCCTTTTTAACATAATATACATATTAAATTGAAGCAATTACCATGCCAACATTTTACATATGTTCTTTTATTATCAAGTATATTGATAAATACACATTATAAAACCGTGATGAACTTTTTTTGTATCACGGTTTTATAATTTTATGTTTAATTTTTTAGACAATGTTTTGTTTTTAAGACATATCTCCTTTGTTTATTTTGTTCCACAAGGTGGATCTGCTGATGCCTAAAACTTTGGCAATATCGTTTTTACTCATCCCTTGTTTTTCAAGCATATCAATAACCTTAAGCTCCACAAAATTATTAATTTCTTTCAAATCCAAAGAAAAATCAACAGATTCGCTTTCGTTTGCACGATTTTCTTCGCACCGGTCATTTAAATTCCAGGTATCCTTTTCTCCTTCTTCAATGCCTAATTCCCCAAGCAGAACATATCTTTCCGCTACATTTTTTACTTCTCTTACATTCCCCGGCCAAGAATAATTTAGAAGCTGCTCTTTTAAACTGTCGTTTATTTCTGGTATATTTCCCTCTTCTTTGAAAACGGATAAAAAATACCTGAACAAAAGAATAATATCATCTTTTCTATTTCTAAGGGGCGGAATATTCAAAGATAATACGCTTAATCTATAAAATAAGTCACTTCTGAAACTTCCTTCAAGTATTTTATCTTTTAAATTTTCATTTGCTGCCGCTAAAATCCTTACATCCAAGGGTATAACATAATCAGAGCCTATGCGCATTATCTCTTTTTCTTCCAAAACCCGCAAAAGTTTTGTCTGAAGGTTAATGGAGATTGAATTTATTTCGTCCAAAAGTATGGTTCCGCCGTGTGCAAGTTCAAACAATCCCGGTTTACCTCCTTTTCTTGCCCCTGTAAAAGCTCCTTCCTCATACCCGAATAACTCGCTTTCAAGGAGGCTTTCTGTCAATGCGGCACAGTTAACCGCCACGAAAGGGGCATCTTTTCTTTTGCTGATATTATGTATACTTTGAGAAATTAATTCTTTTCCCGTGCCGCTTTCTCCGTATATAATTGCGTTACTGTCCGAATGTCCAATCTTATTTGCTTTTTCCAATACATTTTTCATTTGGTGGTTATTTGTCAAAAAATCACCAAAATTGTGTCTGGCGGTAAGTCCCTTCTTGTTCAGTTCAAACCTTATCTTTTTCTCAAGCCCCTGAAGTTGAGTGATATCCTGGAAGGTGCACAAAACACCTTCAATTTGACCATCAACACCTATGGGGCTGATATTTGCCGTTGCCACAACATCTCTTATATGGACTATTTCATCAGTTATTCCTTTGTTTTTTGTCAAGGCATCGCATATGAAGCTTAATTCGGGAAAACTTTTCTTCAGATTAGTATAAATTATACTTCTTTTTTTCTTTTTAAAAAGTTCCTCCGCCCTTTCATTAAAGAAAATAATATTGCCTATTTTATCAATAGTTACAACAGCATCGTGAACATGATCCAATACATTTGTTAACAGGCTGTTATTGAATTTATGCTCGTAAATATTGTCAACTATCTGCCATGCTCTTGATACTATATCTCGAACGGTTTCTTCCCTGGAAATAATATTCACATAATCCATATTAAAGCTTTCGGCAAAACTGCACGGGAATCCTCCGCCTATTATAACTATTTCATTATAAACGTCCTTGTATTTTGAAACAACGCCTTCTATTTCTTCGGCACTATAATACTTTTCCATTATTATTTCCGAACGAATAAGGTTTTTCCATTCGGAATAGTCAAATTCATCATAATTCGATAAAACAAGGATTAGCTTTTTATTATACTTTTCCGCAACCATTATTGCGTATAGAACATCCTGAGTATATATTTTTAAGTTTATGACAGGAACACTAACCTTGCCCAATGTATAATGGTAACCGCCGCTTCTGGCAATTATTGCCTTAGCTCCTTTTCTTTCAAGCTCTGCTCCCTGCTCGCCAATCCTTTCCGGATCAAGTATATCCATAATAATATTTCCGTTTTTTATATCCTCGGCATAAAAACGCTCAATAGTTTCCTTAAGCTCCTTACTGTTAGCAATAATACCAATTTTCCTGTCCAACAAAATACCTCCGTTTGGCAAATTCCCGCATCGACCTCTTTATTAAGTTAATTTTAACAAATTATCTTGATTAATCAAGAATTATTATTATTATTTAACTTGCTATTTTACCGTTTTGTTAAAATGTATGAACAGATTAATTGTATTTATCACGATTGTTACAGCTAACAGGACTGCCGATAAGAAAGAAGATGCACCTGCTGTGTCCATCAAAGCAGCCAAATTACCTGCCCCAAATACTATAATTAAAATAATTCCCGGAATTACCCAGCTGTCAAAAGGAAGAACGTCTGAAAATTCTTTAGGAAATCCTTCCGCAAATATTCCATATTTTGAGCTTATCATCAGAACTCCGGTCAAAATAAATCCTAATGCTAACAGCAAATCATAGATTCTTAATAATACTAAATTCACCTTGTTTTTCATTCATCTTCACTCCATTTTAAATTAATCAAATGCATAACAATCTTATTTAAAATCTATGTATCAAATTCAAAATAATATAAAATATTATTATCTGTATCATACATGGAAATGGTAAAATTAAACGAATGTCTTTCAAATAGTTCTGTGTCATCTTCTGAATTCGTACTTTCGGAATGCCTGTCAAGGAAAAGCCAATATCCGTTTTTTATTTCAGGAATCCCTAATTCTTCTGAAAATCTGTAAGCATAATCCACATTATTTTTAATTCCGCCATACATTATCAAATTGAGATTTTCTGTTAAGGGCATCTTATTCCACCTATCACTATTTTCTATTTGCGACAAAATGCTTAACCATTATTATTGTCAAATTCTATTTTAGCGAACTTTTTTCCGTCGCCGTGAAAACCGCCGTGGTCATCCATATGCTCAATATTTAATATCTCCGGCATATCAATGTTAATTTGCTCTGCAATATAAGCTAAGTTTGATTCAGCCGAGCAGCCTGCAATTATCAATAATATTATTAAAACACATGTTACTAAACTATATTTCTTCACAATAGACTCCTGTTATTTTTCTTTTTTAATTATAAACTTAATTATCAGTGAAACGGATATTAACACAACTCCCGTAATAAATAGGCCCATATACATTAAAAGTTGAAAGGGTCCTCCTCCAAAGCTGCTAAAAGGGAATGGTCCGTTAATAATCCATATATATCTGTCATAATCACCATGTATAAAACAATATAGAAAAGCAGGACTGATAATAGCCAAAATACCTATGCTTAGTAAAAAATTCAATAAAAATATTTTAAAATTTTTCATAATCTCCATATTAAAATTCCCATTTATCCTTGTTAGTCTCCAGCAGACTCTTGTTTTTTTCAATAGACAAATTGTAGCCTTGCCAATTGTTATCCATATAATTATATCTATCCATATAATTATATCTTTCACTTACATCTCTTAGATAATTTATTGTTTTGACTCTTGTCATAATCTGAACATTATCGTCGGTAAGCCTTATTATTTGCGGAAGAGCATCATCTGACAAGGTCAATAAATAATCGATGTCAATATCTTCTGCCTGCCCGCTTAAATACATGTCTATATTTTTTTTGGCAATTAACTCATCCATCTTTACAAGGTTTAATGTCAGATAAAACAAAAGTCCGATAGCAGCATATACGGCAAATATATTAAAATTGTGTTTTATAATATAAACCAAGGTTGCTATTAAACCTCCCGCCTCAAATATCAAGAATATATAAACCAATACTCTTAATCTTGTAAAGCCGTAAGCTCCGTCATAAAGAGACATTCTGTAATATGAAGATATCAGCAGTATTCCCGTTATTATGCAAAGGTAAATGAGCATAAGTTTCGTAAACAAAGCCCACTTATTTTTATCTTCATATATTTTGTCTCGAAGCAAGCATGTTGTCAGCAATATTAAAGCTATGTTTATAACACTTAAAAATATTAGCTCGAAAAATCCACGTCTTGCATATTCGGAATAGTTAAGACCGTTGGGAAGATATCCGCCGGAAAACAAATATTTAAACTGTATTGCCATAAAAATTGAATAAATGACTAATATTGACACCAACAGAATGTTAAAAACTATTACGTCTCCTCCTATTTTATAGTCAGAATCAGATTTATCATTAATCACGCCTGTAAGCATACTATCGTTATTGAAAACAGAATATAAATGTCCGAATAAGTACAATCCTGCAAAAGAGCCTACTATTATTTTATAAATATTAATAAAATCAAACAAGCTTTTGAACCAATCGTTAAATATAATAAAAGTATTGTGAAAAACCAAATCGGCAGAGGACAGCATCATAACTAGAAATACAACAGAAGGTATTGATATGGCAATACCTAATAATATTCTCTTCATAAGAATGTGCTTTTCTTTATTGTCGGACTTTTCAGATAACCACTTAAACGGAACTATAAAATTAACAACAGGCTTAAAAATATTAAAAATTGTTTTTAAAAAACTGTGAATATTTAATTTAACCAAATTCAGCCTATTCTCAAGCAATAAAAACATAACACTGTATAAAAACACAATTGCTAAAAAATTTGTGGGCATCAGCATATAGTTTGCACTGATAAAGTTGTTCATGGATATAATAAAAATCGGAATTAACATCAATAACCCTTTTATATTGACAGCACCTGTATCCTTGGCAATTAAGAACAAAGCAGCAAACTGAATTATAAAAAATATGGGAGC
>DCDU01000074.1:30915-32517 GCA_002316585.1 Firmicutes bacterium UBA1047
TCCCGGATAATCGGTCAGTATCAAGTAAATAAAAGTTATGGCGGAAATAATTCCGTAAAATGATATTTTTGATTTAATTCTTTGCTCCATCTTCATCCTCCGCATATTCAATAATATCACCGGGCTGACAATCCAAAGCCTTACATATTTCATCCAAAGTTGAAAGTCTTATTGCTTTTGCCTTGTTATTTTTTAATATCGACAGGTTAGCAGGTGTAATATTTATCTTTTCAGCAAGCTCCATAAGCCCGATTTTTCTTTTAGCCATCATAACATCAAGCTGTATAATTATAGCCATGGTACACCTCCTACACCGTTAAGTCATTTTCATCTTTATAGTAAATTGATTGCTTGAACAAATCCTTTAATGTTAAACATAAAAGACATCCGACAATAAATATAGCCACTATTACAATTGTTGAAATTGTAGGCATAACAATCATTTTTACAAGAAAAATCAATGAAATAACCAAGCATGCAACAGCAATTTTTCTAAGGCACGAAACGTTGGCATGAATAAACGGATTTCCTTCCATCAATGTTCTGAATATTACCTTTAGCTGCCACAGAATATAAACACAGGAAATACCCGAAGCCAATAATGTTGCTTTAACAAATAAGGCACTTGCTTCAACTACACCGAAATACATAAACAGCCAAGATGATGAAAATGGAATCATAATGCAGCACAATATTGCCACATAAAATAAAATATCAACACAAATCTTGGTCATATAATGAACAATGCTTTTCTGATACATAAACCCTCCAAATGATGATTAATTTGATTTAATTATATCAGATATTTTTTCTATGTCAATAATTATTTATCGTTTATCGATAATTTTTTATTGATATGCAAAGTAGAAACCTGCTTGTTGACTTTGCTGAAATGAACTTAAGCAAAATTCAAAGAATTTGTTAGTTAACAAGTTTTTATCAGTTCGTTCCAATTGTAAAACATTTGTGATATCCGCACAAAAAATAGTTCTTTTTAACTGATAATTATCAATCAAAAAGAACCATCCGCGATTTTGAGTTTGTTTAAATCATTACAACAGGTTTAATAAGATCTTTAGGTTTGTCTTTCATAAGCAGCAATGCTTCTTCCATGTGATCAAAACCGTTAAATCTGTGTGTAAGCATCTTGCTTGTATCAAGTCTTCCCGTCTGAATTAAGGTACAAAGTTTTTCCATGCGTAGTCTTCCGCCGGGCATCAAACCACCGGCTATTACCTTATGACCCATCCCGCATCCCCATTCAGCTCGTGGAATTTTTACATAGTCCCCTGAACCCAGGTAGTTAACATTGCCGATTCTTCCGCCAGGTTTCAGCATTTCAATTGCTTCTATAAATGTATCAACGTTTCCACCTGCTATAACCACACGGTCAACACCTTTTCCGTGAGTCTTTTCCATAATTTGTTCCACGATGCTTCCATCACGGTAATTTATGATATCAGTAGCGCCATATTCTCTTGCAACTTCTGTGCATATTTTCCTGGAGCCAACAGCATATAGATTTGAAGCACCGCGCAGAGCCGCACCCGCAACTGCCATCAAACCTACAGGACCGATACCGATAACGCAAACATCATCGCC
>DCDU01000224.1:0-3475 GCA_002316585.1 Firmicutes bacterium UBA1047
AAAAGGAAACAATATTGCATGAAAAATCAAAGAATATTGACAGCTCAATTATATTTGAAAGCAGCTTTTCAGAGGATAAACAAAAGTCGGCATACTTGAAGAATTTGAATGATTTAAGTAATTTAGGCAGTTCTGATAACTTATATGAGCCGGACAGCATAGATAACAAACCCATACAGGAAATTGAAAATATAAAGTTTACAGAAATTGATTTCTCTGAAAATAATACTGTTGAAAATAAAAATATTTTTGAAGAAATAATTGAAAAAGAAAAGGATATGCCTTTAAAAGAGTCATTTGCACCTTATGAAAAACCTGAATTCAAGCAGGAAACATTCATTGAATCAGAAAAAGATGAAAGCAAGCTGCCTGAGTTATCTGTTATAGGCATATTGATGGATACATATATTATTTGTGAAAACCTTAAAAAAGATCAAATGTTTATGATTGACCAGCATGCGGCCCATGAAAGAATAAATTACGAGAAATTTTTAAAACAATATAATTCAATGGATATTTTAATACAGGAAATTGTTCCGGAAGTAATCAATTTGTCCTATGATGATTACCAGACTGCGGTGTCTAATGCGGAAATATTTGAAAATTTAGGAATTTCCATTGAAAACTTTGGAAACAATGCTATACTAATAAATAACATACCCACAATATTTAAGGATTCAAATTTAAAGGATGTATTTTATTCAATTCTTGATTCCTTAAAAGAAGTAACTAAGTCAAATATAGATTTTGTATTGGAAAAAATTATTAAGGATGCATGCGTTAAATCCGTTAAATCCGGTGATAAGCTGCATATATCCGAAGTAAGGGCACTGTTAAATGACCTTGAAATGACGGATAGCCCGTACACATGTCCTCACGGGAGACCTGTAATAATTAAAATGACCAAATATGAAATTGAAAAAATGTTTGAAAGAATTCAAAGTTAGGGAAATTAAATGATTAATAAAATAATTGTAATTGTAGGACCCACAGCAGTCGGAAAAACACATGTGTCGGTGGAGCTTGCAAAGAAGCTGAATACTGAAGTTATATCTGCAGATTCCATGCAAATATACAAAGGCATGGATGTCGGAACCGCAAAAATCACCGAAGAGGAAAAATGCGGTATCATTCATCATATGATTGATATTGTAAATCCGGATGAAGATTATTCGGTATCGGAATTTAAAAATGATGCCGAAAATATAATCGATAACTTGCTGATAAAAAACAAGATTCCTGTAATTACGGGAGGCAGCGGTTTATATGTAAATTCTCTGATATATGATTTAGATTTTAGCAATGCCAAATCCAATGAAAAATTAAGGGAATATTACACTTATTATTATAAGGAACATGGGGAAGATGCTCTATATGACAAATTAATGAAAATCGACCCTGCGTCCGCGGAAAAAATTCATAAAAATAATGTAAAACGGGTTATAAGAGCTTTGGAAGTGTATGATATAACCGGAAAGAAGTTTTCCGATATCAACACGGATATCAGAAAAGAAAGTAATAAATATGACTGCATATTGATTGGTCTTTCAATGGAGAGAAAAGTCCTTTATGAAAGAATAAATCAAAGAGTGGATGAAATGCTCTCCAATGGTCTTGCAGAAGAAGTTAAGACGCTTATTGAAAATGGGTATGATAAAAATTTGGTATCAATGAGGGGAATAGGATATAAGGAAATTATTGATTATATTGAAGGAAATACTGATTTAGAAGAAACAACTTATATTTTGAAACGAAACACAAGAAGATTTGCCAAAAGACAATATACATGGTTTCTAAAAGATAAAAAAGTCAAATGGTTCAGTATGGATAACTTGGATGGAATTGACAATACTATAAAAAATATTTTAAAATATATAAGCACGCAAATTTAATTAATAATTAAAAGGAGGAAGGGGATGAACATTATTAATTTACAGGATTCTTTTTTAAACAATGTCAGAAGAGAAAGAATAACAATTACCGTTTATTTAAACAATGGGTTTAAGCTTACAGGTACAGTTTTAGGTTTTGACAATTATGTTATTTTTATCGAAACGGACAGAGGTCAGCAGCTGATTTACAAACATGCAATTACATCAATACTGCCTTTCAAACAGGTAAAGCTATTCACTAATGAGACAGAGGAGCAATAAATGTTAACAGAAGAAATATTATATAAACAGTTCGGCATCAGCAAAACTGTTTATAATTATGTAATGAGAATTGAAGACGATATTAAAAATCATTTTGAAAAAATTGATAAAGTAAGAGAATATAATCAATATAAGGTAATCCACGCAATGCAGGAGCACAGGCTTGATTATACAAATTTTTATTGGAATACGGGATACGGTTATGACGACGTGGGAAGAGAAAAGGTTGAAAAAATATTTGCATCCGTATTTCATACGGAAGATGCGTTGGTGAGACCTTCAATAGCTTCCGGAACTCATGCTCTTTATTTGACGCTGTCAGGCATATTGCAGCACGGTGATGAGGTTATATCAATTTCGGGACGTCCCTACGACACAATGCTTACGGTTTTGGGAGAAGAAGGAAATGAACCGGGAAATCTAAGAGAAGCAGGAGTAATATACAAAGAAATTCCGCTTTACAACAATGACATAGACTGGGAAAGTGCCGTAAAGGAAGTAACCATGAAAACAAAGCTGCTTATGATTCAACGCTCCACCGGCTACAGCTTCCGGCCGGCACTTACAATAGAAAAAATAAAATATGCAATAGAAAAAATCCGCGAAGTATACCCAAATATATATATAATGGTTGACAATTGCTACGGAGAATTTATCAATGAATTTGAGCCCTCAGATGTAGGGGCAGATGTTGTTGCAGGCTCACTTATTAAAAATCCCGGCGGGGGAATTGCTCTTTCGGGAGGATATGTGGTCGGTAAAAAGGTTATAATTGACAGAATAGCAAATCGTCTTACTGCCCCGGGAGTAGGAAAGGAAATAGGCCTTACCTTCGGCACAACAAGAAACACATTACAGGGCTTGTTCTTCGCGCCGCATATTGTAAGCGAGGCGTTAAAAGGCGCACTTTTATTTGGAGGGGTATACAATTCTCTTGGTTTTGAAATAACTCCCGATTTGGAAGAGGACAGAAGCGACATAATTCAGGCAATCAAATTTAATAATAAGGATATGGTAATTAAAATTTGTGAAGCTGTTCAGGCAGCATCTCCCGTAGATGGTCATGTGTCTCCTGTGCCATGGGATATGCCCGGATACACAAATCAGGTGATAATGGCTTCCGGAGCATTTGTTTCCGGCTCATCCATAGAGCTTAGCGCTGATGCACCCATGAGAGCACCGTACATTGCCTATATACAAGGCGGTTTGTTTTACGACCATGTAAAATTGGCAGTAATGCTTTCACTTGAAAAAATGATGGAGTTTGAAGAGATAAAAAGCAAAATACAATAGCAAAATCGCAGGGGAATTCACCAATTTAT
>DCDU01000224.1:3644-3772 GCA_002316585.1 Firmicutes bacterium UBA1047
CTGTGCGGTAGGGCATACAAAAAAATAATTACCCTGTACGCAGCAGAGTAATTATTAACTATTAAAAATCCCGTCAGCCATGCTGGCTGCCTATTCATTTCTTATAAATATTATAACCAATATATTCA
>DCDU01000115.1:0-1462 GCA_002316585.1 Firmicutes bacterium UBA1047
ACGGGCAAAGCCCTTATTGAAGATAAAAAAAATTATTTTTTTACAAAATTCGAATTTTTGTAGCAATATTTATTGAATCTCATAATATATAGCAAAGGGGGAGGGATGTACTTGAAACCGAAATGTACTAAAGTTAATAGGTCTATACCTTATAATAAAGCAAAAAAGGTAAATAATATTAAAGGTATTAGCAATATTAATACTTCAGTTTCCTCAAATATATATATTGAAAAACTGGAAACGGATGAAATTTCATCATATTTCATAAGTCAAGATGTTATACAATATTCTAAAAAAAGTGAAGGCATTGATTTTGTTAATGAATTGGAAGTTTCAGTTGCCGTAACATCAGAAACGGAAGATCATTCTGAACTTGTTAATAAACAAGAAAGTGCTGATGATACAATAGAAGTAGCAGATATTGACCATATGGATAAATCGTATGAAGAAGTTTCAACAGACATAGACTCTGTGAACGCGGATTCAGATATTATTTCAGCATATATAACTACTGATGCTTTAAATAAGATTGAAGATATGGCTGAAGAATATAATGATGGTATATGTAAAATAGAAAATGCAATGTCATATAAAAACAGTATCTCCCCGCCTTATAATAATATGAGAGGTGTAGATTTTAAAATGTCAGATGATATAATAGTTCAACAAGTACCAGTATGTAATGAGCCTATTCAAAATTGTGCAGAATGTTGTGCAATTTTTACAAATCCTACCCAAAGAGCAGCATTTGGATATCAGATACAATCCGCTACTTGTGAATGCCATGATATTTGTGTTGAGGATGTTAGAGATATTTGTGTTAAACAAAGAACAAAAACACAAATTATTCCTTGTAGAATGGATGGCCGTGCAGGCTGTAGAGGCGGTTTTTTACCGGACGGACCGCCGACAATCAGAAGCTGGAGAGTTTTATGTGCAGAAGAGTGCCTAAACACTTCTGATTGCCTTGGCGTTTTAAATGAAGTTGAATTCGAAGTTGTATTAGATTATTCAGGCACATTGGTTGTTGTAACACCTAAAGATGAATTTGAATGCAGATTTAATGAGTTTGCAAGATTCCCAAGCGGAGTTAAATATACCAACGATCAGGCAGGAAGAAATGCTTTCTTAAATGAAATATCACAAATTGATGGTTCTTGTAAAGTTATAATAATTGAAAGTGTTACAGTAAGACAAGTTACTGAGAGTAATGATTGCGAGTTGGTAATAGTTTATAAAGTTATCGACAAATTATGGAAACATGAAAATCTGTTAGTATCAGCACTCAAGCCTTATGTAGGTCCTGGTGAAACTATTAACCTTACAATTAAACAAGAATTTGGTCAAGGTCATAAAATAGGTCCTTGCGTTGGCGGTCCTTGCTTACAACCATAGAATAAGTTAATAGTTCTAAAAAAGGGAGTCCTTAAATCCTGAACTGACCCCAAAAAGTTAGACAATA
>DCDU01000115.1:1616-1981 GCA_002316585.1 Firmicutes bacterium UBA1047
ACCCCAAAAAGTTAGACAATATTAATTAAGCAACTAATGAGGATTGGATTCTGTAAAGAGCCTATAAGAAATTTTATGTAAACGGGAATAAAATAACTCCTTCTTGGAAAAGATGCAAATGTAAAAAATTGCAAAATAACTAAGAAGGAGTATTTTTATATCGAAAGTAGCAAAAGAAGTATTAAGAGAGTATGTGAGAAAGTAAATGAAGAAATATAACCGGAATCGAAGATAATATCTTGGGACTGTATTCAAAAGGAATGACATGCGAATACCGGACCTTTGATGCTTGAAGAATAAAATTTATGCTGCGTTAAAAAAGTCTTGAGTCATAAAAATCCTTGCTGCTTATACAATATTGTATA
>DCDU01000115.1:2090-12818 GCA_002316585.1 Firmicutes bacterium UBA1047
TGCTGCTTATACAATATTGTATAGGTTGAAAGGATGTGACATGATGAGCAAAAAAGGTGTGTCCTCTCTAAAGGTGGCAGCCGCATATATAGGAACAGTAGTCGGAGCAGGTTTTGCGACCGGTCAGGAAATACTGCAATTTTTCAACAGGTTTGGTGCCTTTGGATTAGCCGGCATACTAATCGCAACGATAATGTTTATAGTATTCGGATACTTCGTAATGGCTCTTGGAAGGAAGCTTAACTCCCGCTCCCATCTTGAAATCATTAAATACTCAGGCGGCAAAGAATTAGGAGCAATAATAGATTTAGTAATAACAGTATTCCTTTTTGGTTCCTTTACGGCAATGATAGCAGGAACAGGAGCGCTGTTTTCACAGCAATTTAACCTGCCTCCATTGACGGGAAATATAGTAATGGCTGTTCTTGCCACTGTTACTGTATTGACCGGAATAAACGGAGTAATCAACTCCCTAAGCTTTGTAGTACCATTTCTGCTGACGGCAGTTATTGGAACAGGTTTGTTTTCAATTATCAGCAGCAGACCCGACATAAACGCTGCAGCCATAGGAGAAAGCAGTCTCATAGCAAACTGGTTTGTGTCAGCGGTCTTGTATGTATCCTACAATATCATTATTTCCACCGCAGTGCTGTCCCCTTTAGGTTCTGAAGCACAGGACATCAGGGCTGTCAGAAATGGAGCTGTATTAGGCGGGCTTGGTTTAGGCCTGGGTGCTGTTATGATTTACTTCGCATTATCCTGCAGCATATCGGAAGTCACTGATTTAGAGGTGCCCATGATTTACATTGCCGGAGGTATACATCCGGCTATACAGACAGCCTATGCCGCTGTCTTGGCGGCAGAAATTTACACAACCGCTGTAGCCTCCCTTTACGGATTTGTTTCACGAATATCCGATATACGCAGGCATCCGGTCAAAAGCAGGATAGCGGCAGCGGAAGTAACTGTAGCAGCATTATTGGCAAGTCAGTTTGGTTTTTCGAATTTAGTTAAATATTTGTACCCGGCGGTAGGTTACTGCGGAATTACACTGCTAGTATGCTTAATATTTGCAAAATTTAAAAGAGAGAATTAATACTTAGAGAATCTTAGGAATTTTAGGGACGGACCTTTATCATTCTCTGATATACAAAGATTCAGCTATCTTTATTATTTCTTCCCTGCTTTCATAGCCGCTTATCATGTGCACATAACTGTTGTCGTTTACTATTATTGTTGTAAGTCCTCTTTTGCTGTAAATTATTCCATTCATCCCGTTAATTGTTATTTCTTCCGTAGTTATACCCTCTGTATCTACTGCCATGCTTACCCCTAATGTAAATTGTTCAACATAAATAACCTGTTCCTTTTCATTAGTGTAAACAAAAAAATGCATAAGCCTCATGTCTTCTTCTTCCGTTAATGTATACCCTTCGGGAATATATGCAGGTACGTAAACATCTTCAATTGTTTCTGGTACTGCAACATTTTCTTCGTTATTGAACAAAATTTCAGAAAATTCAGTATAAATTTTTTCCGTCAGTTTTATTACAGGAAGTCTTACAGCTTCAACATGCATGGATGCTGCTGCGATAATTATTATTAATGATGCTGCTGCGATACTTCTTCTTATTCTGAATTTATTTATATTTATATATTTTATATTTGCCTTCTTTATTAAGAGCTTCATTTTTTGTTCAAATTCACCAGAAAAGCTGTGATATTCCTCTAAGCTTGTATTCGAAGGAAAAGTTTCAAGCTCTTTTTCCATAGAAAGTCTTAATGCCTCTTTTAATACTTCATTAGCCATGTCAGACCGCCTTTCTAATATTTTAATCAGCATCTTTCTGTATTTCTATAGTCGTTCCCATTCTCAAGGCTAATATATTCTTTCAGCTCTTTTCTCCCGCAAATTAGCTCCTTAAGCAGCTCATCAGAAGAATAATCAGCTACAGGCATATTATCCGATACTTTATATCCTAACACATCTTTCCAAATAACAACAGCCCTGTTAATCGGCCGGAGTTTTAACAACTCTCTCTGAATTCCCTTATGATTATTATAGCAGCGTGATTTTGGCATCTTAAGGAATATTTTCATTAATTCCAAGATTGTTAATTGAAGCATATTTGATGTAACATTATAATCCTCATTATATTCTTTGATGGTATGAGTTATTGCTAATGCAGCTATTTCCTCGGATGTTTTTTCTTCACCGGTCAGCCTGAAAGCAACAGTATATACTTTTTTAAAAAATAATTCCATATTCATAGCCTTCCTACCTAATATATTTATTAAAAAGTTTTCTATTTCTGCACTAAAAAATTTTGCCTTATACTATATAAACAATTTAAAAGCGGTTTTGGGGACAAAATTTATTTTGGAAACTATGCCTATGACTTTTACAGAATTTTTATTAGCAAACGGAGATGGCAATCTTGTGAACTATATGAATACTATAGATAAAATTGAACCTATACCGGAAGCATTTTTCAACCCGCTTTATGAAAAGCTTAAAATGTATTTCGTAACAGGCGGAATGCCGGAATCTGTACGTGCTTGGGCTCTTGAGCGAGATGTTGAGCTTATGCAGCAGGTTCTGTCAAACATTTTGGGTGCATATGAAAGGGATTTTGCAAAGCATCCTGACCCCAAGGATTTTCCAAAGATATCACTTATCTGGAAGTCCATACCTTCTCAATTGGCAAGGGAAAATAAAAAGTTTATCTATAAGGCAGTAAAAGAAGGAGCTAGGGCAAGGGAATACGAAGATGCCTTGCAGTGGCTTTGTGATGCTAATCTGACTTATAAAATATATCGCAGCAGTGCACCGGGTCTACCCATTTCAGCATACGATGATTTATCTGCTTTTAAACTATATATGACAGATGTAGGACTATTGCGAAGACTATCCCTCTTGGCTCCTTCAGCTTTTGTCGAGGGCAATCGGTTATTTGTGGAGTTTAAAGGTGCTTTAAGCGAAAATTACGTATTGCAAGCGCTCCGGAATCAGTTTGAAGCCATGCCGCGTTATTGGACAATGGACAATCCAAGATATGAAGTTGATTTTCTTATACAGAGAGAAAACGACATTTTTCCTGTAGAAGTTAAATCCGAGAGTAATGTGGAAAGCAGAAGCTTAAAAAAGTTTAAGGAGAAATATGGTGACAATGTTAAGTTGCGCGTCCGTTTTTCACTTAACAACCTGCGCCTTGACAATGGTCTTTTAAATATTCCATCATTTTTGGCTGATTATGCTGATAAGCTTATAGGATTGGCTTTAGCTAAATCAAATTAATTAAAATAGACTTTACTTTCAGAGCACTACATAGTTAATACTTGCAGTGCTCTTTTGATTATTGCTCAAAACTATATTAATTCACTGATATACATTAACCACTAACATTCAATTATTTTTATACAAAATAAAGCTCTGAATTTAATTTGTCGAATTTACAATTTTATAATATGATTTAGCGGTAAGCTTATATACAATGCCGTAAATAATAACAAATATAAATATTGTTCCCAATGTGCATTCTACAAACAGCTTAACATTCGTCAGATTTAGTATTGCAAGTATTTTCCTTGTAATATCAAAGGCGAATGCAACATGGACAACCGCCAGCAATATGGGCAGATAGAATATTGTTAAAATTTGATTTTTTATTACAGTTCTTACTTCCTTCTTGCTCATCCCCACATTACGCATAATTAAAAATCTGTTTCTGTCTTCGTATCCTTCTGAAACTTGCTTATAATAGATTATAAGAACCGTTGCCATCAGGAAGAGTGTTCCTATGAAAATCCCTATAAAAAACAAGCTGCCGTAAAGCTCCATAAACTGTTGTCTTGTGGTAAATATATTTTCAACTGTGGATACATGGGGTATATCAGCGTCATTCAATGCATCTCTTAAAGTAATATTGAACTCCTTTTTATCATCCAGATCACCGCTGAGATTAAATTTATAATTATATGTTACGGAAGTTGCACCGTAATCTTGCGCCTCTCGCTCTCGATACATATTATTTACTTCATCTTTTACCATAATCAAATTTTCAAAGTCAGGTACAATAATAAAAATATAATCATATGCAAATGTCTGTTCAGCAAACTTATTATCTAATTCCATTGTTTGGGAATCCGAATCTATCTTAAATACATTTTCTCCAACAGTAAAGTTTTCCATAGAACTGTAACGGGAAGCCGAAGACAAAAGATATAGGGAATCACCGGATAACTCTTTAATATTTTCACCTTCTGCGGCAGCAGCCTTATAGTCATCCAATGTCATAGCCATAAAAATAACCATATCTTTCATTCCTTGAGATATATCATCTGTTATAGGTCTAAAACTTTCTCCGTCTACAATCCCCACTAATGAAAAAGAATAATATTTGTTAACATCTTGTATTTCAACATTATACTTATTGGCATGATTTTGAATAGTTTTTTCTATCAATTCCGTATCGTAGTTGTAACTCATATTATATTTTGCGTCTTCCTCCGGCATATAAGCGTAACTGGTTATAACATCGCTGGGATATCTGGTGCGCATAACATTATCCATTCCCATATAAAGGGATACGGTTGAAGACAGCACAACCAATACAGCCGTGCTTAATATACATATATTTGCAAGCCCTACGGCATTTTGTTTCATTCGGTACATCATACCGGAAACCGTGATAAAATGAGTTTTGTGGTAATAATACTTTTTATTCTTTTTCAACATTTTCAGAAGTACAATACTCCCGCTGATAAAAAGCAGATACGTACCCGCCATTACAAACAGCACCGCCACAAAGAACACAGACATAGCCTGCAGGGGATTCTGTGTGGTAACGGCAATATAGTAGCCTATAGACAGACATACAGCCCCCAATAAAGCAAGTATCCATTTTGCTTTCGGCTCTCTTTCCCCCACGTTGCTTCCTTGAAGCAATTCTATAGGTTTTAATCTCCTGATTTTCAAATTGTTATATAATATATTGACTATAAAAATCGATAAAAATACCAGCATGGTCATGATTACCGCATTTGCTGAAATTCCGAAGTTTATTGTTGTGCTCAAATTAATCAGATTCAATAAAACTAAAAACAGCAGCTTTGAAAACAGCATTCCGCCGAGCAATCCTGCCAACATACTTATACCGCATGTCAATATTATTTCCCAAAACAATATATTTCCTATATGCTTCTTTTCCATTCCTAGTATATTGTATAGACCAAGCTCCTTGTTCCTTCGTTTAAGCAAAAATCCATTGGTATAGAATATTACCATAGCCGAAAAAATTCCGCATACCCAAACTCCTAAATCTAATATTATTCCAATGTCAGAACCACCGTAAAAAACAGCATCTGAAGCCTGATTATTAATTGACAGCAGCATATAGAACAGCGCTATCATTGTACCGCATGACAATCCGAAAGGAAAAAATGTACTTTTATTCTTCTTAATATTGCTTATTGCCAACTTCAGATATATGCTATTCATGCAAATCACCGCCTGCAAGCAAAACTGTAAGTGTATTTGAAATTTTCAAATACATTTCATCATTTGTCATGTTGCCTCTGTATATCTGGTGATATATTTCCCCGTCTTTAATAAACAGCACCCTGCCCGCATGACTTGCGGCACGCACACTGTGAGTAACCATTAAAATAGTTTGACCGTCTTTGTGTAAATCTGAAAATGTATCCAAAAGCTCTCCTGTTGATTTAGAATCCAAAGCCCCCGTAGGTTCATCCGCCAAGAGAATATCGGGATTTGTTATGATAGCTCTTGCAATTGCAGTTCTTTGTTTTTGACCTCCTGAAACCTCGTACGGATATTTTTTCAAAATATCCGAAATGCCTAATTTTGCAGCGATAGGCTCTAATTTCTCATTTATAACCTCGTATTCTTTGCCCGCTAATACAAGGGGAAGATATATGTTATCCTCAATGGAAAATGTATCTAAGAGATTAAAATCCTGAAATACAAAACCTAAATGTTCTCTCCTAAATCTTGCCAGCTCATTTTCATTAATGGATACAGTATTTTCTCCGTTTAAAAAAACTTCTCCCGATGTAGGGCGGTCCATAGAAGCTAAAATATTTAGAAGAGTGGTCTTTCCCGAGCCTGACTCTCCCATAATTGCTGCATATTCTCCCTTTTCCACGGAAAAGCTTATATTTTTTAATGCTGTTACTTTACTTCCCCCAAACCTGGTAGTATAAACTTTCTTTAAATTGTTAACCTTCAATAATGGCATCAACTTTCCTCCTGTTTCTTTCTTTCATGTTTAAGTTTAACTAAAAAAGAAATTCCGTGCCATAGACTTGCCTTACAATATAATTATAAACCTTACATTTTCGTAAGGTTTGGGATGAACGTCAAGTCACTTCCTTGGTAAGGAAGTTGTCAGATTTATTTCCACTCTTGTTCCGATTCCAAGTTGGGAATAAATTTTAATATTGTGATTTAATTTTTCTAAAATCTGCTTTGAAAGATAAAGACCTATACCTGTAGCTTTTTTATCCAGACGCCCGTTATATCCGGTAAATCCCCTTTCAAAAATTCTATGGATGTCTTCTTCCGAAATTCCTATTCCCGTATCCTCAATAACCAATGTCTTGTCAGGAACAACATATATGGAGATACTTCCCTCATCGGTATATTTCAAAGCATTTGAAAGAATCTGCTTTATCACAAAAAAAAGCCATTTCTCGTCGGTAACAACAGTTGTATTAAATTCATCCAACTTAAGTGAAATTCCTTTGTTTATAAAAACTTTAGAATAATATTTAATCCCCTGTTTTACAATTTTCATAAGCGAATATTCCTTTAACAGCAAATCAGAATTCATTGTATCAAGTCTCATAAATTGCAGTACAGTATCTACATATCTTTCTATTTCAAACAACTGTTCTTTTATTTTATATTTATCATCATGATCAAATTCGTTAAGAAGCAGATTAATAGCCGTAATGGGAGTTTTCATCTGATGAGCCCATAATGTTATATATTCGCTCATATCACTGTATTTCTGATTGTTTTCTGATAATTGCAATCTATTGTATGTCATAAGCACATCCAGCATATTTTGATAATCTGCTTCCAACAGCGATTCCGACTCAGGAAGATTTTTCAGTGTTATTTCTATATGATTGGAAAGCTCAATCCTATAGTAATGCTTCCTGCAATACATGTAAAATTTAAAAACAGCGAATATTGTCCATAAAACCATGCATATTATTGCAGGATACAGGGCAATTTTCACATCCACATGATACAGCTTAAAAATCAATATGAAAATTAAGACGAACACAAAACTCATAATGATATTGCTTTTTCGCTCTTTTAAATATGAATTAAATAATGAACCTATATTTAAAGTCTTTGACTTATCCATGACCATCCCTCTATACCAAATATCCCATACCTTTTTTAGTAGTAATATAGTCATTAACTCCGATTTGAGATAACTTCTTGCGAATGCGCGTTAAGTTAACCGTCAGTGTGTTGTCGTCTATAAAGCTTTCGCTGTCCCAGAGATGTATCATAATTGTATCTCTTGAGACCATTTCACCTGCATTTTCCATTAGGAGCTGCATAATTTTAAATTCGTTTTTCGTAAGCTCTATACTTTTATCTCCGTTGGAAATCTTTGTATTGGACAGATTAAGCATAACTCCCTTATGCTCAATAACATTTACATTTGCTTTAAAGGAGTAGCTTCGCCTGAGGAGGGCATTGACTTTTGCCGTAAGAACCGTTAAATCAAAAGGCTTGGATATAAAATCATCTCCTCCCATATCCATTGCCATTACAATATTCATTTTATCGTCTGCGGAAGAAATAAATATAATGGGGATTTTTGTAAACTTACGGATTTCATTGCACCAATAAAACCCATTATAAAATGGCAGTGTTATATCCAAAAGTATCAGTTCGGGCTTAAAGCTTGTAACCTCGCTTATAACTTCCTTAAAATCAGTAACACATTGCACTTGATATTCCCATTTTTCCAAATGCTTCCTGATGGATTCCGCTATTGTCCTGTCATCCTCAATAATTAAAATTTTATAATTACCCATTTTTTATCTCCAATTGTTTAATTGTTTTTAAAGTTGTTTTATTATAGCATATTTAGTATTATTAGTAAATTTAGAACTATTTAAACAAAAATGTCTCCCTTTAAGATAATCTCAAAGGGAGGACTGCAATTACTGTTATAATTTAAATTCTTTCAGTTTTTTTCTTCCGCAAATTAGCTCCTTAATCAGCTCCTCATAAGTACAATCAGTCGCAGGCATATTATCTGATATTTGATAGCCCAACACATCCTTCCAAAGCACCACGGCTCTGTTTAAAGGCTTAAGCTTTAACAGAGACCCCTGAATTCCCTTTAAATTATTATTGCAGCATGATTTCGGCATGTTAAGAAATATTTGTATTAATTCTAAAATTGTTAATTTCAGCATAATTTCTGAAATTATATTATCTTCATTCAGTTGCTTTGCAGTATTAACTATTGCTAATTCCGCTATTTGCCCTGCGATTTCTTCTTCACCGGTCAATCTGTAAGCAGCCGTGTATACTTTTTTAAAATATACTTCAATATTCATTGCATTGTCCTCCTGACCAATCTGTTATTTAGAGTTATCAATGCCTTATTAAATATTTTTTCGTTATAGAAAAAATTCAGATTTTAAATCTATACCCTGCTCCCCATACGGTTTCAATATATTGACGTCTTTCAGGATTTGTTTCAATCTTTTCTCTTATTCTTGCTATATGTACGGTTATAGTTGATGCATCCGACAAAGAGTCATAACCCCAAACCCTTTCAAATAAATATTCTTTATTATAGACCCTATTCGGATTTTCTGCTAAAAACAGCAACAAATCAAACTCTTTTTGAGTTAACACAACTTCATTATCATCTACATAAACTCTGCGATCTTCTTTATCAATAGATAACTCTCCAACCACTATCAACTTCTTTTTTGAGCCGTGTTTAAATCTTTCATATGTTTTTATGTGGCTTTTCACTCGCGCTACTAATTCACCCATACCAAAAGGTTTAGTTATATAATCATCAGCTCCCAAGTTTAATCCCTTAATCTTAAATGTTTCATCAGATTTTGCGGATACGATAAGTATAGGTATTTGCTTTGAATCGGATATCTCTCTTAATATGTCAAAGCCATTCCTTCCGGGAAGCATTAAATCCAAAATAATCAAATCAAAGCTTTCGTTTTTTATATATTCAAACCCTGACCTGCCGTCAAAAGCACATATAACCTCATAACCGCTCATTTCCAAATAGTCTTTTTGAAGCTCTGATATGCTTTTATCATCTTCAATAATTAATATTCTTTTCATTTTATCACTTCCTATTTTTTCACCTTTTTTAGGGAAACAATAATCGAGGCTCCCTGACCTTCCTCACTAACCGCCCATATTCTTCCGCCCAAACCTTCAACAATCTGTTTTGCAATGGAGAGACCCAAACCGCTTGAGCCCTTGACCTCCCTTGCAGTATCAGCTCTGTAAAATCTATCAAAAACATGGGGCAAATCCTGTTTATTAATTCCTTTCCCATTGTCCCTAAATTCCATTATAACTGAGGAACTTGTTTCTCTTAATATTATTTTAAGCTGACCTGTTTGTTCTTCAATGTTTTTTTTGGCATTATCAATAATATTTTGTAACACACGTTTAAATTTTTCTATATCAATAACAACAAAACATGAAGCTGAAAGTTCATTTTCGAAAATTATTCTTTTATTTTCACCTATGAATTCTTCCGAATTATCTTCAATACAACTTTCCGCATATTTTACAATATCAACATTTTCCTTTTCAAATATCATTTGATTTAAATCTAACTTTGAATACAGCAGCAAGTCCTCAATCATTGTATTTATCATCTTTGTTTTTTCAATAGCTTTGGATAAGTAATACCGTTTTTTTTCATCAGTATCTGCAACACCGTCTAAAACTCCGTCTATATATCCTATTATGGATGTTACAGGTGTTTTAAGATCATGAGATATGCTTGATATTAAAAATTTTCTGTTTTCATCAACTTTTTGCTGATAATATATGGAGTTCTTCAGCTGAAGGCGCAATTGCTCAATAGCACTTCCGAGCTCCCTGACCTCTCCATATCCCTTATCCGTTATTGATGTTTCAAGCTCGCCGTTCCTAAGCTTTTCCATTACCTTAGTTAAATCAGTAATAGGTATTATTATGTTTTTCAAATTTTGCTTTTGAACTATTATGCTTGCTATTATATATACCGCTAAAAACACAATAAAAACAAAGGCAATAAACGACCTATAGTAATCACTGATATTTATAATTTGATTAAGTGTTATTATTTTGTAATTACTGCCATTTTCAGCGGAAAAGTTTTCTTCATCAATACTGTACCTTTTATTCCCATATTCATAATAATTGTTTTCAATACTGAGATTCATCAGCATTTCTTTAATTTCAAACATAGTAAAATCTTCGCTGCTATATATAATGCCGCTGTTTTCCATTACTACAACAGCCCTTTGACCCACCCCTCCGTTTACATGGGATTCATTTATTAAATTATAAAAGTAGGTATGGGCAAAAGCAAAACACCCGGTTATAACAATTGTGCCTACGAGTATCAATATATTTTGTGTTAAAAATCTTTGTTTTAAATTCATACAATCATCCTAAATATCTTTCTTTTCAAA
>DCDU01000115.1:13021-15607 GCA_002316585.1 Firmicutes bacterium UBA1047
AATTTATATAGCTTCCTAAAATCAATCTGTACCAATCAAAAGAAGATGTGAATAAAAAACTTTTAATCAACGGAAAAGCCAATCCTAATCCAATAAACATCAAAAAAATAAAAATAGAAAGCATAAACGAACCGGTTGTGCTTCTTGCAAGATTAGAAATCATAATAACCGCTAATGCAAAAATAAAAATCGGTAAAAATGCCATAATGTAAGATACTATTATTTTAAACAGGTTGGGTATGAAGTTGTTTATAAATAAAGAGGCAACGACAGAAATAATCATTACAAAAATGAGATTAAAAATTATAAAGGCAGCCGCCGCAAAAATTTTTCCCAAAAATACTTTAAATCTTGATGCAGGTCCTGTAAGAGTAAATTTTATAGTATCATCCGCAAATTCGCCTGCAAACATATCTATACAGATAAATGCGGTGAAAAGAGGAAAAAGAGAATAGCTTAAAATTGTCAAAATCATAATTGAAAATTCCGAGCTTCCGGTTACACGTATTCCTGCAAAATTACTTATAAAATACTCCGCAATTGCTGCAGCTATAACAGTCAGAAGGGAGAATATCAATGCTGCAGTTATCTTTTTCTTTTTTGAAATTTTTATTATTTCATTTATAAAAACCGCTTTAATATTCTCCATTCAAATCAACCTCGCTTAAATAATAGTTCTCCAAAGTAGAATAATTTTTCAAAATATTATGAGTACTATCAACGCCTATAAGCTTGCCGTTATATAAAATTCCCACCTTATGGCACGTAAGCTCTATGTCGTGTATTAAATGGCTGGATATAAAAAATGTTGTCTTCTGCTGCTTGGACATACTCATTATTAATTCTCTCATTTCAACCATTCCTTCAACATCCAAACCATTAAAAGGCTCATCCAAAATTATGATTTTAGGATTGGGCAAAATTGCCATGGCAACACCAAGCCTTTGTTTCATTCCTAATGAATAATTTTTTATCTTTTCATTCTTATATTTAATAATTCCGGTAATCTCCAAGCACTCATCAATTCTTATTTCGTTAACTTCCTTATTAAATCGTCCTCTCAGCTGCATATTTTCAAATGCCGTTAAATAAGGAAACGGTGTCACGTTCTCTATGATGCACCCCACATCCTTCATTGCTTTTTCATAGTCATCGGCAATGCTGAAACCATTTATTTTAACATCGCCTTTATCGGCTTTCATAAGACCCACCATAACTTTCATTGCAGTAGTTTTTCCTGCACCGTTAGGACCTAAAAAGCCGAATATCTCACCCTGCTCTATTTCTAAATTAATATCTTGTATTCCACGATTGTTTTTATACATTTTTGATAAATTTTCAATTACAATTGCTTTATCCAATACTATTCCTCCTAAAAAGCCTTGGGTGCAAAAGCTGAAACTTTTACACCCTTGAGCCTTTTACTTACTCAAATATTCTTATAAAGGTATTGTCAAATTTCCCGTTTTCATCTGAATAAGAATATCCACTTCCATCTTCGTCTATTGTAACATTAAATGATACACTGATATTCTGCAAACCTGTGCGATGGATAATTCCCGTTTTATTTTCTCCATTGTCATTTGTATAATGAATTTTCGTAAAGTGGATTGATTCATCATAGTTTGAGTAGAAATCAAAACTTCTCACACTTTCAGCCTCATACCCTTCATTATATACTTCGTAATATTTGCCCTTTACATTGCCGTCAGCAACATAAGTTATTTCAAAGAACCTTTCTCCTACCTTTTCAAAGGAATTGCCTTCTTTTATTACAATATCATTTTTGTATTTACCGATATACTTACTGTCAAATTCATAGCCTTCTTTGCTGTATGTAACTTTTTGGCCATCCAAATCCGGAGCTTTTACAACTGTGTTATTAACATTCTTTATATCAATTGAAAAATCCAAAGTATATATGTGCTCAACACCTTTGCCGTCCTGCGCGGACATGCTTGCGGTAAAAATACCGCTTTCTATAATTCCATCTTCATTTTCAATTGCTTTGCCCGATGCATTTATAAGGTATATATTTGAATTAGGATATGGAACTTTCAGCCTATCCGCATTCCATTCGTCAAGTATGGCATATTTAAAGGCAAAGGATGATATTGCATTTACAAGAGAAGGAATTTGTGTTTCCGATACATTACCCGTATACAATTTCTTTCCGCCTGCTTCCTCTATTTGAATAACATCCTGCAGACTCCCTGCAAATGCATCAAGTACCTTTTCAAAATCTTTGACTTGTTCCTCTTCAAAAGGATTTTCAATTATTTTGCCGTTACTGGCATCTTTTCTTTTCTCAAAAACATTATATGAATCATCATCAAAATTTTTATATATTCTTTGATTATTATCATCATAAGAATAATGTTCTCTTACTTCTCCGTCCGCATTTAAATATTTTGAATTCGTTTCCTGTGCATTATTATCAATATCAACTTTTATATTTCCTATTTCCTCAGTAATTGTCCTGCCGTCAACCTTAACAGATATAATCGAATTACAACTGAAATTATCAACATCATTGGTTAATTTTGCCACAGTTGTCTTAATAGAATTTTTCAAGCTGCTATATCC
>DCDU01000115.1:15811-16852 GCA_002316585.1 Firmicutes bacterium UBA1047
TGTTTTTTTATTAAACTTCATTTTTCCGACCTCCTATTATATAATTTACTGCTATAAGCTTAAGCATTTTTTTAGTACAATTATATATTACATAATCGGTCTTGAATTACTATAAACTAATTATTAACAATTTATTAATTTTATTATAGCTGCAGAGCTATCCGGTATAAAAATCCCTGATTATTATCATTTGTAATTCATGAGAACCACTCCGATTATTGCCATTGCTATGCCGATTATTTTATATGTATTAAGGTATTCGCGGAAAATCAGCACACCTAAAATTACAGAGAGAACATTGACGATTGCGGATGAAAACGGCACAATAAAGCTTAAATCATTTTTCACCACTATCCCTGTCCACAATATGAAGCTGATACCATAAACCAAGAGAGCCAAAAGCATTTTTGTGCCGATATTAAGGAAAAAAGAGCCTTCGTTAATTCCAAACTTAATAGGCTGTCCCGACAGCTTCATCAAAAATAGTCCAAGCACCGTAAAAAATATGTATGCAATAAAATTTTTCAAGTTATTCTCCTTTCAGTTGGGGGCATTCCTCCTATCCTGCGTACTTGCTCTGATAAAGAGAGGTGTGTCCCCTTTCCTCTAAACTATTGATTTTCGTTCATCTCAACTGAGCATGCCAATACTAAAAACGGGAAGAGCAAAAATATAAACCACAAATATCTGTAATCCTGAGCAGGCATAGTCAAAAATACTATCAGTGCATTGCATAATAAAGGTATGAATAAGCTCAGCCGTTTATCCTTTTTAAGCGCCAAATATAGGAACAATATAAATTCAAGCGAAAGATAAAAACCTGTACGCCATACCAATGTATTCAGCAAATAATTTTCAGCCAAGGTATATTCTGCAATTCTTTTTACGATGTCGGTAAATCTATTTTCTGCTCTGCGGACTCCGAATTCTTCAATCATTTCTTTTTGTATAACCGTTGTATAAGCATTGTTGTAGCTGAATCTGTCGTGGGTGACAGACCACATGGTAACGGAAAGATTAAATTTGTCGCCTAATATTACA
>DCDU01000115.1:17053-25450 GCA_002316585.1 Firmicutes bacterium UBA1047
CTTATCTTTGAAAGATTATTTAAAAATTTAGGTGTATTCGTTGAAATTGTATCGGCAAAATACGGATTGTAAAATTCGTTCATCTGCCGGGGAGTGCAGACAGTTTCAATCAATTCCCTGCTTTTATTATCTAAATCTTTCTCTCCTCCGGAAATATATACCGCACAATAGCCCTGATATACAGGTCTTAGCTTCATGCCGGGAGGATTGGGCACAGCATTTAATTTTTTGGGAATTACTAAATTTATCAAAACAAATATAATAAGTATTGATGCCGCAGCTGCAGAGTAGATTCTTTTTTGTACTCCGCTGCCTAATCGCACATACATAAAGCTATATATAAGCATAACTATAAATGCCAAAATACCATTAAAACGGAATAATGAAATAATCAGCATACATACGGCAAACTCAACGGCATTAATTATTTTATGGAAATAATTTTCTTCAAGGCTCATTTTTAAAAGTATTAGGGTTCCCCAAAGCAGTCCCACCGTAAAGGGTATATCCTTCCATTGAGTTACAGCATTGATGCCGACGGAAGGAATAGCCGCCATAATTATTGCGGAAAAATATACTATCTGCCATTTTATCTTATATTTTAGCAGAAATGTATAGAATGCCGATGTAACCGCGGAGAAAAAAACTATTTGGAAAATTGTAATAACCGCATAGTTGTTCCAAATTTTTAACAGTAATCCCACAAACAGCGTATGCCCTATGGGATGCCAAGTATTGTACGGAATTATGCCCTTGAGCTGACTGACCTGATTGTATGTATCGTATGACATGTTGCCGGGATTCAGCGCATAAAAATAAATACTCAATATCAATGTCTGAATGATAAATAATATGATGAAATGACGATTACCGTTAATTGCTTTTTTATCATCTCTTATTGTAATATCCTGCTTTACCGAATCAAAAATTTTCACGGAGAAAATTACATATATAAAAACAAATAAACTAAGCAATAGAAAATACCTGATATTATCCAAAGTCATCCAATACCCTGTTTTCTCATATAAAAATGATTTTCCGAAATATAAAAAGCTGACCGGCAACCCCACTATTAAAACAGCGCAAAAGGCTTTTAATTTTGATGCGCTAAAAAATAAATTTTTATTTATTTTCATCCAAGCAATTGTTATTAAGGCAACCGTTAAAATCAATATCAGAACTAAATAGTCTCTTTGGATTAAATTATCTTTCCAGTTGTAATAAAACGAAGCATAAATTAATATATTGGAATATACAATCCAAAGAATATATCCGAAAATTTTATTTTTTGTATTCATCTTTCCTGCCTTTTTATATTGTTTTCTATGAGTGCAATTTCTTGCGTTATTTTAATTTCATCAGAAATTGTACCGTTCATTTCAAAAATATTCTTTTTCAATAAAGCAATTTCCTGAGCCATTCTGATTGATTGTTTTTTAGATTCTGACATTGAAAACGATAAATTAATAATATTGTTAACAAGAATGCCTATTGCAATAAAAAATATTGCATTGGTCGGTTCCTTAACTCCCAAAATAAAAGCTATTTTGTCAATTAAGCTTGGAAAAACAGCTAATATTATAATAATCAAAAATGTCAGAAACCAAGGCATTGAAAATTTGACTATATATTTTTGTTTGCGTATCTTTTCAAACAGATAAATAATAATGCCCACAGATAAAGCAATAATCCAAACCTTTGTCAGTAAATCCATGACGCACCTCTCTTCTTAAGCTATAAGCGTTTAAAATAGTCAATAATAATAGAAAAGCCGACCTTAAGCATATAATATATTGATTGTATTCTGTCAATAGAAGAGTTTCCTTCCACTCTTGGCCTCATCGTAACCGGAACTTCCGTAATTTTGAAATTCTTCCGCATGCAGAAAGCAATAGTTTCAGGCTCCGGATAATCATATGGATAATATTCGCCGAAGGCTGTCATCAATTCCTTATTTACCATACGAAGCCCCGAGGTAACATCCTTAATTTCCTGTTTATGCAATAATTTAATCAACTTAGATAAAATCCTTATACCGATTCTTCTCAGCGCAGTTGATTGAAATCCGTTCTTGACTAAATATCTTGAACCTATAACCATGTCACTGCCTGTTTTTATCATTTCATCATACATTTTTTCGAGGTATTTTGCTTCGTGCTGTCCGTCTCCGTCAAATTGCACCGCCACCGTATATCCGTTTTCTAATGCATATATGTATCCGGTCTGAACACATGCACCTATTCCTAAGTTAACAGGCAGGTTGACCACATTTAACCTATTTTCAGCGCATAAAGAAATTGTATCATCTGTTGAACCGTCATTTATAATTACATAGTCAAAGCCTGATGCATTTGTTTTAAGGTCATTGATAACATTAATAATGTTATTTTGCTCATTGTATGCCGGTATTATAACTATTTTTTTCATGTATGTACCTATAAAATAATATTTACTGATAATATAAACATAATATTTATAATATTCCCTGCATTCTCAGGAATATCAACTATATTTGCAACTTCGACATCTTATTTCATTCTACATTTGTAGAACGCAAAAGTCAAGATTTTTTTCTGAAAAAAGGCGTCAGAAAACGGGATTATGGCAAAAATAATCCCCTTCCGGAGAAGAGGATTCGAAAATTATCAAATAAGTTACCGCTTTATAACTCAACTAATTGCTACCTCATAATGTATTCATACAATTTATACGGAATAAAATCAATGGCATCCTTGTTGATGCTGTACAGCATATAATTTCCCTGCCTTATTTTATTTACAAGGCTTGCATTGCTTAGTACCTTTAAATGTTTTGATATTCCCGCCTCTGTCATCTTGAGGTTTACAGCTAAGCTTTGTGTCGTAGCGGGTTCTTTTCTCATTTCATGAAGTATCTTATGTGTTTCTTTTTAATTTGTGCGTATTATAAAAAGTAGCTTTCATCACTTCCCGGCTTTGCATTGTTGCGGGACATTTAGGGTATGTCCCCAATGCCCACTATTGCTGTTCCGCTGGTAACATCAGCTGTTCCCATATCACCTAACATTTGAGAAAATCCCGGCAATTGCAAAACCGTTGCATAATTGATTATGAGTAATTCATCAATTTTATTTTCTTCAATTGTATCATATATATTATTTTTATAATAGCGAGGATCCGCAACAAAAATGTCTCCATAATGAGGCAGAAGGAACGGAATAAAAGCGTTTCCGTAAGAATCTTTAATTACAAGGATTTTCCTCTCTATATTGGAATCGACTTTAATATGAGAGAAAGCAGTATCACCGCCCATAAAAACAGCATATTTTCCGCTGCGTTCAAAATATGAAGGAAAAATTATCTGATTCGCATCCCATGTTGTATCATTCCTATTTATTGCTGAATATTCAACAGACAATAAAGGTTTATAATACCATATATCATCTAAATTGTTTTCTAATCTTTCATTTTCAGTCATATTATATATGGAGCCAAGATATTTATTTTTTGAATCTATTCTGTTGTATTTTTCCAGGGGAAAGGGTTCCTCAGATTTAGATTTCATAAAGGATTCATATGCTCTGTATGCACCTAAAGCTGTCCAATGATGATCCGTTTTAAAATATACATATTCATTCTTATTTGCTTCTATATTTGAATAAGCGTCCACGGTTATAATTCTATCATTCACCTTTGAATATGCATAGTTAATCCCATCTTTTTGAGAACCGCTCAAATCTCTGTATTCATCAGGCATATTAAATTCACTTGATGTAGGTGCAATAAGATTATATATTTTTACATCACTGATAATGTTTTCCGCATGTTTATTGACTGATTCTATATAAACATTGGCATTGTATTCGCTAAATTTAAACTTTTCATATCCTACACTGTTTATTATTACAAAGCTGCCTGAATGTTCGGGTGAATGCTCAATCTGTAAATCATTACCTATAACATCATCATATCTTTCAATTTCTTCTGATTTTTCTTGTTTTTCCTGCTCTTCCTGCTCTTTGTGCTCCTCTAATGTTATATTTGATTCTGTTTCTTTAATTTCTATACTATCATTCCCGCCGTTATTCAAAATAATCTCATCAATTGAAGCTTCTTCATTCACATCATTACTATTTATTTTACTGCCGATATTATTTTCAATTGCACCTATTGTCTCATTATCACTTGAATTCCTTTTATTAATGAATACAACTATAATAAAGAATAGGATAATTATTATAAAAGAACAAACCATTTTAATATTTTTTGAATTAAACATAAAATACCTTCCGAATTTTATATTATTAGGCATTCCCGGGACCAGCCCGTCTCAAGAATGCCACAGAATTACGTGTCCGAACTTTTCTAATTGTATATATTATATAGCAAAATTTAACATCCTTCAATAGTATTGTGTCAAGCTATATTCTTTAATTTTTTTAATAAAATTGGAATTTAAAAAAAGAGCCACCAACACATAGGTATGCTCCATCTTTAAAGCAGAAAAATGCATATTTTGGCTAAATTTTTTTGAATGTGATTATTTTTTAACAATGCAGATATTTCAACGAAAATGCCGTGTGCTTAGACTAAATTTCTGAAAATTTTGCACTTAATGCATCAAATTGTAGGTTTCGTGCGGAATTTTTTATCCCCGATATGTCATATGATGAATTTGTAACAATGAGTTAGACTAAATTTTAATTTGTCCTGCCGGTATAATTTGGGCATTCTATACACAATTAATATATGCACATGCAGGACAAGTGTTACATAAACCGTAGCATATGCTCGCTCCATTTTTTTAATCATTATATTTACTCATTTTAGCTACTTCTAAACGGTTTAATGCACGCCTTAATGCCAACTGTGCCTGTACAATATCCTTGCCCTTATCTCTTTTTAAACTTTCCTCTGCTCTTTTTTTCGCTTCCAAAGCTCTTTCAACATCTATTTCTTCAGGCCATTCAGCTGCATTGGTTACCACTATTGTGCTGTGTACGCCCACATTTATATAACCGTCCACAACTGCAGCCACCCTCTCTCCCCCGTCATTGAAAATTCTTATTTTCCCTGTTTTTAAAGGAGTAATTATGGGGGCTCTGTTTTTCAATACAGCCATTTCTCCTTCTGCAGCATTCACAATGACCATATCTACTTCATCCGTAAAAAAACATCTTTCGGGAGTTACAATAGTTAAATTAAAATGACTCATCTATTCCTCCATAGCTTTGGCATTTGCAATAACATCATCTATGCTGCCTGCCATAAAAAAGGCGGTTTCAGGTATATCATCATGCTTTCCTTCAAGTATTTCCCTAAATCCTCTTACGGTTTCTCTGATTGGTACGTATCTTCCCTTTATGCCTGTAAATCCTTCCGCTACATTAAAGGGCTGTGATAAGAACCTTTGAATTTTACGTGCCCGGTTAACGGTTAATTTGTCTTCATCCGACAATTCATCCATTCCTAAAATAGATATAATATCCTGTAAATCTTTATATTTTTGAAGTATTTCCTGAACGCTTCGAGCTGTCTGATAATGCTCCTGCCCAACAATATTGGGGTCTAATATTCGAGAGGTTGAATCCAAGGGGTCAACCGCAGGATAAATTCCCAATTCCGATATGCTTCGCGATAACACGGTGGTTGCGTCCAAATGCGCAAACGTAGTTGCGGGAGCCGGGTCTGTCAGGTCATCGGCAGGAACATATACTGCTTGAACCGAAGTTATGGAACCTCTCTTTGTGGAAGTAATTCTTTCCTGAAGCTGCCCCATTTCTGTTGCCAAAGTAGGCTGATAGCCTACAGCGCTGGGCATTCTTCCCAAAAGAGCAGATACCTCCGAACCTGCCTGAGTAAACCTGAATATATTATCTATGAACAACAAAACATCCTGACCTTCTCTGTCCCTGAAATATTCAGCCATTGTAAGTCCTGTCAGGGCAACCCTCATCCTTGCTCCCGGCGGTTCATTCATCTGTCCGAAAACCAATGCGGTCTTGTCGATAACGCCGGACTCAATCATCTCATAATATAAGTCGTTTCCTTCTCTTGACCTTTCCCCGACACCTGCAAAAACAGACAATCCGCCGTGCTGAATTGCTATATTGTTTATAAGCTCCTGAATAAGGACTGTTTTTCCGACTCCGGCTCCTCCGAACAAGCCGATTTTTCCGCCCTTTGTATAGGGAGCAATTAAATCCACAACCTTTATTCCTGTTTCCAAAATTTCATTTGATGTGTCCTGTTCCACGAATTCAGGTGCAGGTCTGTGTATTGATGCAAAGGTTTCCGTTTTGACCTGTTCCATTCCGTCTATATTTTCTCCCAAAACATTGAACAATCTTCCTAAGGTTTCCCTGCCCACAGGTACCTTAATGGGATTGCCGGTATCGATACACTCCATCCCCCTGACTAATCCATCCGTTGAACCCATGGAAACACATCTTACTATATTATCTCCCAAATGATGAGCAACCTCAAAAACAATTCTTTCATCATTGTTAATAACTTCAACCGCATTCAACAAATTAGGTATATCCTCCGAAAATTCAACATCAATAATGGGACCTATTATTTGAACTATTTTGCCTTTATTTTCACTCATTTTACTACCTCTCATATATTAAGAACCTCAGTTCCCGACACAATCTCCGTAATTTCTGTTGTAATTGCCGTCTGCCTTGCCCTGTTGTAGGTAATTATCAATTCCTCAATCATTTCCTTAGCATTTTCTGTTGCAATTCCCATTGCATTTGTTCTTGCCGCCTGCTCGCTGCAGGATGCCTCCACTAAGGCGCCGTATATACTGCTGGAAACATATTTAGGTATTAAATAATCAAGAACCGCTTCCGGCGACGGCTCAAATTCAATAAGTTGTTTTCCATTGGATGCCGGAACTGATGCCTCTGCAGGCAAAATTCGCACAATAGACGGCTCTTGATGCATATTGTTTATAAACCTTGTAAATGCAACATTTATCTCATCGACCCAATTATTTTCATACAAATCCAAAGCTCTGTATGCAATTGTTTCCGCATCCTTAAAATCAGGCTCCTCTGTAATTCCGGTAAACTTATCCACAATTTTATACTTTTCTTTTTCAAAATAGTCTATTGCTTTGTAGCCTATTAAAATTAACTCCGCCCTGTTCCCCGCCTTTTGAATTTCATCCTCCACAAGTCTTACAATATTATTGTTATAGCCTCCCGCAAGACCTCTGTCATCAGATATGACAATGTACAAAGAGCTGTGTGCTTCCCTCTCTATTAATAAAGGATGGTCTGTTTTATTTAAAGCGGAATATGTTTCTTTAAAATTTCTATGAACAGTATAGTAATATGGTCTTGTCCTTATTAATCTTTCTCTTGCTTTAACTAATTTAGCCGAAGAAACAAGTTCCATGGCGCTTGTTATTTTCATTGTTCCCCTAATACTTTTTATTCGTCTTTTAATATCACGGGTTGATTTTGCCATAATTCACCCCCTGCTAATAATTGAATGTTTTCTTAAAATCATTGATAGCCTTGATAATCTTTTCCTCAGTTTCTCCTGATAAATCTTTTGTAGAAAAGATTTCGTGCAAAATTTGCGGACAACTTGAATCCATATATTCTAAAAATTCCTTTTCAAATTTAGTGATATTTTCTACCGGTATATCCAAAAGATATTTGTTAATTGCAGCATAAAATAACACTACCTGATGCTCTACCTTCATGGGCTTATATTGAGGCTGTTTTAAAAGCTCCATTATTCTTACGCCCATCTCTAACCTTTCCTTAGTATCCTTATCCAATTCGGCTCCGAATTGCGTAAAAGCTTCTAATTCTCTGTATTGTGCCAATTCAAGCTTTAATTTTCCGGAAACTCTTTTCATAGCCTTAATCTGAGCTGCACTTCCCACTCTGGATACTGATAAGCCGGTATTAATGGCAGGTCTTTGTCCTGCAAAAAATAAATCCGTTTCCAAAAATAACTGACCGTCTGTAATTGAAATAACATTTGTAGGTATATATGCCGATATGTCTCCATCCTGTGTTTCAATAACGGGCAATGCCGTAATTGAGCCTCCGCCGCTTTCTTTGCTTAACTTGGCGGCTCTTTCCAACAACCTTGAATGCAGATAAAATACATCCCCGGGATAAGCTTCCCTTCCGGGTGACCTTTTTAAAAGCAAGGATATTGTTCTGTATGCAACGGCATGTTTTGACAAATCATCATATATAATCAAAACATCCTTGCCTTGATACATATACTCTTCCGCCATGGCAACCCCCGCATACGGAGCTATATACTGAAGAGAAGCAGGCTCACCTGCTGATGCCGAGACTACTATCGTATATTCCATAGCGTCATTTTTATGCAAAACATCAACTATTTGGGCAACCGTAGAAATTTTTTGCCCGATGGCAACATA
>DCDU01000115.1:25628-25855 GCA_002316585.1 Firmicutes bacterium UBA1047
ATTTTTTGCCCGATGGCAACATATATGCAAATAACATTTTCTTTTTTCTGGTTAATTATTGTATCAACTGCAAGAGCAGTCTTACCTGTCTGCCTGTCGCCTATTATAAGCTCTCTTTGCCCTCTTCCTATGGGAAACATAGAATCTATTGCTTTTATGCCTGTTTGTATGGGCTGGTCTACCGATTTTCTGCCGATAACACCGGGAGCCTTGCTTTCAATAGGTCT
>DCDU01000115.1:26028-35162 GCA_002316585.1 Firmicutes bacterium UBA1047
ATAGGCTGACCTAAAGAATTTACTACTCTTCCTATAAGCTCTTCTCCCACCGGCACCTCTATTATCCTGCCTGTTCTTTTGACAATGTCGCCTTCTTTAATATTTCTGTCACTGCCGAGCAAAACTGCTCCTACATTGTCAGCTTCCAAGTTTAATGCCATTCCGTATATATCGCCGGGAAATTCCAGCAGCTCGCCCGACATGCACCCTTCCAAACCATCCACTCTGGCAATTCCGTCCCCAACCTGGAGAATCTTCCCCGTTCCTATTAAATCTATCTTTTTTTCGTATTTTTTTAATTGTTCTTTTATTAATGAACTGATATCCGTTGTTGTAAACTGCATATTAATGCTCCTATTCATATTTGACATATTTTAATTGTTTCTCAACAGATTTAAGCTCGCTTTTTATTGTACCGTCAAAAACCTTATCTCCTGCTTTCAGGAGAACTCCGCCGATTATACTCTCATCAATTTTGTTTTCAAATATAATATCCTTATTTAATTTCTTGCTGATAATATCCTTAAGCTTGTCTTGAGTATCCTTACCCATAGGAACTGCTGTAATCGCCGTAACAGTCACTATATCGCTGTACTTGACGAATATTTTCTTAATTAATGAAATCATTTCATCGGATACATTGTTTTTAAAAATATTATCTATTAAATCATCCTTTTCCTTCAGCCTTATTTCCGGATTTGTCAATATGCCGACTAATTCAGTTTCCTTCTGAAACAGCTCCTTTATTTGATTTAATTCGTCAGGTGCTTTTATGTTGAGCTTTATACTGGCATCAATTAAGGATAAATCATTTATCAAAGACATATTATACTTTATATTCTTGCCTACCATTGAGAAGCGCCTACCTCTTCAACAAATTTATCTATAAGTAAATTCTGTTTATCCACGTTAAGCTGTTCTTCCATTATTTTGGATGCAATCAAAACAGCTAAATCAACAGCTTGATTTTTCATTTCCTCTAATGCTTTTGCCTTTTGTTTTTCAGCTTCCTTTTCTGCCTTGCCGATAATTTCCTTGGCTTCTTTTTTTGCTTCTAATATAATATTGTCTTTAATCTCATCACTGATTTTTTTGGCATCTTCAATTATTTTTTTACTTTCCATATGAACTTCGTTTATTATCTTTTCTTGGTTTTCCTTAATATACTTTGCTTCTTGCTTTAAGGCTTTGGCATCATCGATTTCCGACTGTATTAAATCGCTTCTGTTTTGCATAAATCTCGATACCGGTTTATACAATAATTTTTTTAACAATAAATATAGTATCAACAGAACAATTGCAGTAATAATCATATTGTGCAATTCCGGCATCAATCTAATCTGTATATCCATAAAACACCTCTCTAATAGTTATTTAAGAATCTCAAATACATGAGATTCTTAATTTCACTGCAACAGCAGCATCCTACAGCCCTGCTAAAAGAGGACGAACAAAAAGTAAAATTATGGCTATTACCAAACTGTAAATACCGTTTGTTTCAGTGATAGCAAATCCTAAAACCATTGTTCTTGTGATTTCTCCCTGAGCCTCCGGCTGTCTTCCTATTGCTTGACATGCCATTCCTGTTGCAATACCTTCTCCTAATGCTCCTCCAAAACCGGCAATCATTGCTAAGCCTGCGCCTATTGCCGAACATCCCAATATAAATGCTTCATTCGAAATACCTTGTAACATAATTTCCTCCTAAATGTTTATTTGCTAATTCTCACCTGTATTAATTGATACCATTGTTAGCATAACAAAAACAAATGCTTGCAATAAGCCTACGAATATATCCAAATAAATATGCAGCGGTGCAATTAACGGGGAAAAGTTACCCAATGCAGTGTATAATAAAGTTGTAACTAAGCCGCCGCTTAAAATATTTCCGAAAACCCTGAAGGACATGGAAATAGGATTTGAAAGTTCAGAAATAATATTCAAAGGAGTCATCAAAGCATACGGCTCTGTAAAACCTTTTAAATATTTTGGAATACCTATAGACTTCATGTGATTAATTTGAGCTATAATAAATACAATCAAAGCAACCATAAATATAAAACCGAAATCGGAAGTAGGCGGAGTAAGTCCGAACAACCCCGATAAGTTGCATGCCGCTATGAAAACCATCAATGTCAGAATAAACGGTGAAAACGACATGTTTTTTTCACCCATATTACTTTTTACCATGTTATCCATGGTTTCAACCAAAAGCTCTATTACATTTAAAAAACCGGACGGTGCTTCTTCTGCTTTAGCCTTTTTTATTTTTAAACTGACAATTACCGCAACAATTATTAAAAATATTGCTATTATAATTGCACTTATTGTAGTATTGGGAATAATAAATTCATTTCCGTTATAAATAACTGCTATCTCCATTGCATCCTCCGATTATTTGTAAAAATCTTTATCTATAATACCTAAAAACAAAATTGAAATTTTAACCATGGAAAGTCCCATAACAGCAGTCAATAAACTTAGATAGTCTGCTAATGCAGCTATAATCAAGACAACAGCGTATATAACATGTCTTATCAAATAATTGGCACGTGCGTATTTTTTTGCCCTGTATGGCTGCATTGCAACTGATTTGTTAATAGAATTGTTCATTAATTGAAGAGTTAAAATGTTTATTGCAACACCGAATATGTATCCCAAAATCAGAGGTTTAAATTCCTTGAATAATAAAGCCATGAAGCCAACAATAAATAAACTTAACATTACAACAGCTTTATTTATTTTTATCAATAAATCCTTATTCAAAAGGTCACTTCCTTTTTGTATACTTATCAGAGATTTAAAAATATTCAATTAATTTTATTTTTTCTCTTCATTTCCTCTTAGCTTTTCTTTAAGCTTGTGATACATTTCACTTTCAAGCTTTAATTTCTCATAATATTCCATACTCATAACAATCATATCGCCGTGACCGTTCTTGGTTAAAAAAACAGGTTCAAAGGTTTCATGCACAAATTTTGATATTTCTGCAAAATGATTTCTTAAATCTGATATAGGACGAATTTTCGTCATAACTTTACCTCGTGTTGTAAATTTTCGCATGATATTATCATTATCATGATAATTCATAATAATAATGTTAACATAATCAATTTTTCATGTCAATTAAAAATCTTTATAAAGGGTTTAGAAAGTTTTTTACAATATCATTTAATATTTGATAGAAGGTTTCTTTGAAATGCAATAACTTTTAAAAAATATCAGCGATAACGACAGAAGAGTAATCATTAATATGCTAGATTTAATGACCCCGTTATGCCGGCAAAGGAAGAATTAACTTTAGAGAGGAGCTTTGCTTTATAGAACTTTATCTGTCCTGATTTATCTATATACGTTCTCAAATAAAATTTTGCCGTTTTTATCTTTAATTTCCGTCAAACTGCCGTATGTCCATTCAGGACGCATAGTAACTAATTTGCCTTCACTGTCGATTTCATCGGCTAAGACTATATATTTATAATTTAGACCATATTTATCCTGAACATTAACATATATTTCAATTCTATCATTTGCAGACAACTCCGATTCCTCTTTTACGGAGTGAGTTACCGAATCGTTGCCATGTATATCAACTTCTTGCTCGTCAGTTAATTCACCGTTTACATATCTTGAAATGTTTATTTTTTCAGGGCTGTTATGTGAAGGGTTGATAAAATTTATGACTATATCTCCGTCATATTTATATTTGCCGGTACTATATTTAGCGCTTCCTAAAAAGTCTGAATGCAAATTTAGCATGTATTTATACTGCAAATCATTATATTCATCTATGGTTTCAACTTTTTCTGTTCCGTTATTACTTAATACAACCATTATTTTAAGGGGTCCAAATACATATGCATTAATTGAAGCGGTAAATATTGTTCCATTTTTAAGCATTGAATGTCTTTCATCATTTATCATCAAGTAAGCTGTTAAGTTTTCCGAATTTTCTTTGGGTGTTACCGATATACTTACAGGAACCGTTAAATCTTCCGCATTTAATTCCTCTCCAAATTCTACGTCACAGCTGTCAAACATGCTTACTTGTTCTTTTAGCTTCTCGTCAACATTTAAATATATATTGTTAATTTCATCTCTGAGATAATTTTGTTCTATGTAAATTTCATCAGTTGCTCTTTCAATTTTGCTCAGTTTATTTATTGTATATATATTAAATAAAACAAGAGCCGCTATAATAATATAAAGATAATTCTTTTTCATTTTGTCTCCTTAAATAATAGATTTTGTCCGCAAGCCTATTGTCCGGTAATATAATTTTATCGCAGTTAATCAATAATTATAAATAATAATTCAGGCGCATCATTAAAACCCGACGGAAGACAGAATGGCATTTATATCAAATAAGTCAAAATTCTTTTCAGCTAATTCATATTTCATTTTAAACACCTTCTCATCCAATTTAACAGCTATATTAACAGCTAATTTTGTTATCTCTTCAGACTTGTCTTCTCCGTAAAAATAATATGTTTCTTTGTTCTCCTCAACATAATATGAAAATTTAAATCCGTTTTTTGTATAACCCTCCGTAATATTTCCCGGATAATCAATTTCAGTTCCTTCATTGATAAAAACCGTAAGCTCCTCTTCATCATCCAACCAAAAGTCCAATCGGTAATTTAGTCCTTCCTTTTCGGAATCCTCATAATAATAGACTCCAAAGGGATTTTTGATATAAACATACGGAACTATAAAATTAACCTTCTTAACAGCATCCCCGTCTGCATCATCATTGTAAATAATCAAAAATTCATCCCTCCAAGGGCCGGCTGCAAGTGTATGGGTAATTGAATTAATCATTACCTCAGCATCAAACTTTTCAAAGTCCTCGTTAAATAAATCGTAGGATAATTTGCATATTACATTATCATCCAATTGAACAAATATATAAGATATAACTCTTAGATTTTCAAAATCCCCAGTCTCATCTATGAAATACGCATATTTATAGCCGTTATCGGTGATTCCTTCTTTAATTTCTATATTGTCAAACAAGCTCTCATTTGAATACGAATTATTAAGCCCATAAATTCTTTTTACATTTTCAATAAATGATTTATCCTCATCTGCTTCATAGGCAAAATTCGTTATGGACATGTGGCTGCCCTTATCATTTTTAAAGTAAAAGTAAACATCCGGAGATGTCATATGTTCAAATATTGAAGGTATTTTAAGCTGTATTGTGCAGGTGGTTTCATTATAATGCCAATTGCCGTCCTTATCATACACTACAGGCGTTATGCCTCCCGCATCCTTCCATAAGTCATCCTCTTCATTTTCCGTACCTTCATTGTCATCATTGTCTACATTATATGTTAACCTTAAATAACCATTGGGGTCATTATATTCAAGTTCTTTATTATTAATCCATTTTGGTCTGTATCCTCTTGCTTCCTGTGAGGATACTTCTGTTTTTTCACCGGTAAATAAATTTCGTACATACAGATAAACTATTATTCTGTTTGAATGAAATTCATCATAGGCTCCGCTTTCATAAAATGCAGGATATGTACTGTATGCAATGCAGTTATTGTCGGGATTTAACGCAATTTCATTTATTTCATAGCTTTCACCGCTATGAAATGTATTCAGGGTTAATTTTTCCAGATCTATTAAATGGAAGGTCGTCACATAAGCATGAAGACCGGTTGCCACCCAAAGCTTGCTATTATTGCTCGACCAGCTTAAAAATTTTATTTCAACACCGCCAAATTCATCTTCATTTGCAGCATTATTATAAAGCTTATTTTTAAATAAAATTTCATAATTTTTATCAAGCACTATTATTTCGTTATCATCTTGTATACACATGTATTCATGTTCGGGGCTGAAGCTGAAATTCAGCGTTCTTCCCTCATAAATTAACTTTTCATAGCTATTATCATTATGAGCGTACTTTATGATTCTATAACCGTCGAAATCTCCGCTGTAATTTACATAATAATAATTATCCCATGATAATATTTCAATATTCTTTCCCTTTAATAACATTTGGGCAGAATCATTGTATTTCCACAGCATATAATATTCTATATAGCCTTCATCATTCATTAATCTGACAACAACATAATAAGTATCTTGTATTCTTTCTATGTCCGCTAATTCAAGATTTTCAATTCCCGATTCTATTTTAATTTCATTTAAAATCTTTTCCAAATAAACATTGAAATTTTCATTAATATTAACTTTTACTTCATCAGTCTTTTCTATATGCTCGTCATATAACTCATCTGCTGTTTCAGTTGAGCAGGAGCTTAATATTATAGCTAAAATTGTCAGCAATAGAATCACTTTACTTTTCATTTCTACCTCCATGGCAACGGGTATTATATGATTACACGGTCTTCTTTATCAAGGCAGTATAAATTACCTTCACCATATACAAGAATATTCTAATCTTTTTATAAAGAGACGATTTTTCCGATGAAATTGTTCCTTCTGTCATTAACAAAAATGTCTCTTATTTCATTTAAGGAAAAGCGTTAAAGCATACTTTGTGAAATTAAAGTTCCTTTTTTAAACTTTCAAGCAGCTTTTTCCTGCCTCTTTGAAGCCTTTTCTTTACAGTCTCGTGGTCAATGTTTATAAGTTCTGATATTTCTTTTGTTCTTAAGCCCTCAACAGATGATAAATACAAAACATCCTTGTAAATTACCGGTAAATTAGCTATTTCTCCGACAATAAAATCAAAGGATAACTTAGAAAGCACCTCATCTTCAAGGCTTAAATCATCTGCCGCATTTTCCTCAAAATCATCTATAGCCACAGTTTTGTTTTGTTTTTTAAGCATATTAAGAGAAATATTTCTGACTATTACAACTACATATCCCTTTGTTCTAATACTGTTGACCTCAGATATATTATCCATGCTTTTGGCAATATTTATGAATGCATTATGTACAGCATCTTCCGAAAGATGATCATCCTTTAAGATGCTTTTAGCCGCATAAAACATACACTGCCTGTAATTATTATATATTTGTTCAAATTTGCTTTTCTCTTCTTCCGTGTCTATTAAATTTAAATAAATAAGCATATCTTACCTCTAATCAATTACACAATTATTTAATTGTTTCGTTAACTTCAGTCACCCTGCATTTTAATTTCGTTTTGACACACTAATTTATTTCAGGAGAATTAAATTTCTGCTGCAACAATTATATCATAAAATATTTCACTGCGCTTTGCTAATAAAAATTTTATTAATAAAAAAGAAATTTACTTCCTGCATGTATATTTTATAATGCTGTCATCAAAGGGGCGTTACTGCATAAAACAGTTCAAACGCCCCTTCCTGCTTTTATCTCTTTTTATTTTATTATAAAATCAGATATTTTTACTTCATTCCATTCTTCTTCTATAGCCGGATTTCTTGTATAAAGAGTAATGTTATCATTTTCGTCCAATATGGCTTTAAAAAAGAAGTTCATTTCTCTTGGCTGTAAATATTCATCATATAATTGCCGGTAATTTTTGTCTCCCTGCTCCTTAGCTTCTTTGATGTATTCAACAGTATCCGGGTCTCTGTCGTAATTCTTGTCAATTACTGTATAAGAAAATATTGCTGCAACATTTCCGTCCACAACTTCTTCCTTATAGTCAGTGATTATAAAGTCCAGCAATTCATAGTAGGGAGAAAAAACATTTATGCATTCTTCCTTTAAATACGCACTTACTTTATCTTGGTTTGTAGGCTTTTTGTTTCTAATTATAATATCAAAAAAAACAGTTTCTTTTTCTTGATTATCCCAAATTATATCAGCAAAAAAGCTATAGGTGCCGGCATTTGCGGGAACCTTTATTCTATAAGTTGCACTGTCAATAGGATACTCGGTTTGCCATTCACCATCTGTTATATACCGCAAATATATTTCATTTGGCTTTTCATCCAAAAAATCAAATTTGATATATTGATGAGAAACAGAATCTTCATCAAATTTAAAACCATTTAGTTCTTCCAACATGGATAACATTTCAAGCATACCAATTTGCCCCGCTTCACGTGTGGTTCCATATTCACAGCCGATAGGAGCGCCATCATCCGCCGTCATAATATAAAATCTTTTATTATCGGCTTTTTTTATGCCGCTTTTAACTTCCTTCTCAAAAAGAACCCACTCATTGTTAATCAGAACAACAATATTATCTTCAAAATAAGCATACTTGGAGCCTATGAGCCCGAAATTTGTTTGACCCTCTTTTGCCGGCTTTTCAGACCCGTCAACCGAAGAGCTTATTTCACCGATTATTGCACTTTCATCGATTTCGACAGGCATTTGCTTCCCGGTATCAAGATACAGACAGTCATTTACCATAATCATCGGTCTTAAATCCCAAGTAGTTGCTTCATTTGATTTTGGGTTGGTTATCAGTCCTATAATAAGCACCGTTATTGCTATAGCGGCAAGAACCAAAATCCATGATGCAGGCTTTTTATAATTCAGGATATTTTTTATTCTGCCCTTCGTATTGTTTTCGCCAAAGCTCAGAGGACAAACTCCTATAATTTTACTTCCTGTTGACAAAGAAAGAAGAGAAGACGAATATTCTTTCTTTATACTGTTCCCCATAAGCTTTAACACTCTTTCATCACAGGATAATTCCATATCCTCGCTCATAAGGAAAAATGCTGCCCATACAAGAGGGTTAAACCAGTGTATACAGGAAACTGCAAAAGCAGCAGGTTTGATAATATGATCAAAGCGTTTGATGTGTATCTGCTCATGCAATAAAATATAAGGTTTTTCATTTTCAGAAATGTACGCCGGCAGATAAATCCTTGGTCTAAATATGCCAAATACAAAAGGAGTTTTAAGTTTATCCATTTCATAGATATTGTCTTTAACGTGTTTTCTATTTTTAAGGTTATTATATAATCTTAAGGAAGTTAAAAAGCTATAGATAAGAAGCAGGAAAATTCCGGTCAGCCATGCAGCTTTACCTATGGCTATCCATATTTGCATAGGATTAGCGCTTGCCGCTGGTGCGGCAGGCGGCAATATATTGTTAACGGCATTGTCAACTGCACTTATACCGCTGTTAACTTCGGGCTCCGCCACATAGGCAATATTTTGCGGTACAACCGTGCCCGAAGGAACTAAACTGAATATTCC
>DCDU01000115.1:35475-35647 GCA_002316585.1 Firmicutes bacterium UBA1047
ATAATCCGCAAAAATAATTTATCCATGGCTAATCCTCCTTATGCTCATCAATAAGTTTTTGGAGCTCATGAATTTCTTTATTGCTTAATTGTTTATTTCTCGTAAATGCCGCTAAAAATCTTGGAAATGAACCGTCAAATCCCTCCTCAACAATCTGTTTGCTTTGCTCTGT
>DCDU01000115.1:35859-36064 GCA_002316585.1 Firmicutes bacterium UBA1047
TTAATTTCAAGCTTTTTAAGCATTGTATACGTAGTTGATTTTTTCCAGTTTAGATTTGTCTCGCATAATTTTACCAATGCAGGTGAGAGAATCGGCTCATTTTCCCAAATGATTTCTGCTAACTTCAATTCTGCTTCGGTAAGTCGATATTCTTTCATTTCAGCCTCCCTTAGTTTATATTTTATAAACTAATTACAGTTTATAA
>DCDU01000115.1:36165-36481 GCA_002316585.1 Firmicutes bacterium UBA1047
AACTAATTACAGTTTATAACACATAGACCGAAATGTCAATAAAAAATCTCTCAAACTTATCATTTGAGAGACAGACAATTATAATTCAAAAATTTCATTGCAGCCCGTCAGTTGCGTCCCCGGAACTCAGGCTCAATTCCATGCGCATATATTATGAGCTGATTACAATATTATTTATTTCATTTTCCAATTCCTTTAAATTTAATTTTTCCTTGTTTGTTAACTGCTGTAATCTATAAATCGCGCTTTCAACCTGATTTTTAACATTTGATACACTTTCATACGAATTATTGATTTTAGACTGCATAAACCAATC
>DCDU01000115.1:36604-43434 GCA_002316585.1 Firmicutes bacterium UBA1047
TTAATTTTAGACTGCATATACCAGTCCGCAATCAATCCGTCAAAAAAGAAATCGGCAAACTTTCCGAAGCCATCCGTTTCAAATCTGATGTCATAGTTTATTTTTACATCCGCAAGCTCAGATTTAAATCTTCTTAATTGGTAATGGGCGTTTTCAACTTCACTCATAGCATCATCAATATGTGAATGCTTTGCTAAATCCGAAATCAGCCCTCCGCCCAGCAAGTCCCATGTACCCCATCCCTTGGCGGAGCTTAAGTTTTCCAAAGCAATATCAAGGCTGCTGACTGCAGATTTTCCGGCTGAAACAGCTTCCCTTAACTCTTTTAAATTTCTCTTTGAATCTTCAATTCTATTTGTTATCTCTAATATTTTATTTGCGGAAGCCTCACCTGACATGATTAATAATTTCTTTTTCTCTATATATAAACTGTTGTATTCATTGACACAATCCTTATAATTTTCACGTTCTTCTATTAATTTACAAATTTCTGCTTTTATACTTTCTAAATCATAGTTTGCCTGTTCATATTTTAATTTTGCCGCAAGAGCCTCTCTTTGCTCCTTTTCCAATCTGTCATTTAGTTTGCCTGTAATCGAGTAAAAAACAGAAGCAATATTTGTCTTATTTAATTTTTCTACATCTAAGTTTTCCTTATCCAGCACTTCTTTCAGCTCATATACTTTATGGTTTAACTCCGATTCATCATTTCTCAGCTCTTTAAGAATTGAATCAATTTTATTTAATCTGTATATTTTTTGCTGAGCTTCCTCTAACTTTTTATTTAATTCCGAATACATTATTACCTCCCTATTTTTTTCAACATCAAATGCTCATCACAATATGTACCGTCTTTAAATTTAAAACCATTTTCTCTTGTGCCGTATATTTTAAATCCGAATTTTTCATAAAGCTTAATTGCATTATAATTTGGGCTTGCAACCTCTAACTCAACCAATTCGAATCCTTTATCTTCAGCAAACCTTAATATTTCGGTTATTAACGCTTTTCCGATTCCCAAATGCCATGCCTCTTTAAGAACTGCTATGCCGAAAGAAGCCCTGTGAGAAATTTTATAACGCTCACCCAAAGCCATTAAGTTTGTACTTCCCACAAGCTTATCTCCTATGAATGCGCAAATCATGATGCCTCTTGGGTTTTCCCTCATTGAATTAAGAAAATTTATTTCTTCCTCAATTGTCATTGTTACCTCTTCGGGATAACGAAGTAAAAAATTTGTCTCGATTGACGTCATCTTTAAATATTCAAGCATCGTTTCCGCATCTTGAGCCTCGGGACTTCTTAATGTGCAAGCTTTACCGTTTTTTAATATTATTGTTTTTTCATTTAATACCATATAATTATCCCCCTACAAATTAGAATATTTAAATTATATTATACATTCATGCAGTGCTTAATTCTACATTTATTTCTCTCATGACCGGTTAATTTTACAAATATTTAACAACAATTTCAGGAGAAGAAGTAATTTCTGAGCAAACAATGTCTTTGTAATCAACAAGTGACTTTTCATCCATATTTATAACACTGTCCAAAGATGTCAAATCAGTTTCCGGAAATGCTTCAATATTATCCGGGAAATGCTTCTCAGATATTTCGTTTTTCAGTATTATTCCGTTTGAAATATAAAATAACTTATAACCGGTCTCAATGGGTATTGATGCAATCAAATTGCTGCTTGCAAAATCATTTTTTTTATTGATTGAATAAATAATATAATTTGTATTGATTATAATTTCTTTGTATATGGAAGCCATTTCAAAATTATATAATGCGGCCTCATTTTTCATTTTATCTGATAATTCTTTTATAAATATTTTTGTTTTTGAATTGTCTGTTAATATTTCATATAACGAATTTCTGTTTTCGTTAAAATCAGTCTCACTCAAGGTGTCGGGAAACAAATGATAATTAAATGAATACGATTTTGCCGTTCTTTTTATGGGATACAAGTTTTTAAGAACATTGATTGTTTCGGTTAATTGAAATTTTCTTCTGAAGGGACCGAATGTAAATGTATTTTTTTCTCTTGATTCAACAATTGACAATGCTCTGTATTTGTTGTAATCTTCAAGCTTCAAATATACATATCCCCTGTCGTGCTTCATTTGCGAATTAAAAATAGGCTTGATTGATTTTATCAGACTGCATTCCAAAATTCTTGCTTCCAAATGAGTATCCGTTACAATGAATTCAATATCATCTATAGAATTCACCATTCTGTTGACCTTATCCCATTTCGGGTTGCTTGAAAAGTATGTTTTAACTCTGTTTTTTAGCATTTTGCTTTTGCCAACATAAATAATATTGCCTTTGACATCTATCATTTTATAAACACCCGGCTTCATAGGAAGCGTATTCAATTTATTTTTTAATTTATCAGATACATTTATCATAACATCTCCTTGCCCCCATCAGCAATTAAACACTTTTCAATCAAAGAACCGTCTGCTGTTTTAGCAGAAGCTTTCCCTCTTTATATGTGTATAATGCAGGTTCCGAAGCTTTGCCGTTTTCATAGATACCTGTTTCAATAATCCATTCACCCTTTGACATATATAGCCTTGCAAAGTTGCTTTCTGTTGATTCTGTTATATCGGCTCTTTCAAAATTCCCGTTATTCCATTTGTATACATTTACAAAGGATGGCAAGCTTCCTGCCGAAACAGCAATCAGCTCATCTTGACCGTCATTATCTAAATCAACAATTTCAGGAGAACCCATTGTCAATAAATTTTCCCATTGATGATTGCTTTCATTATAGGCAATTATTTTCATCTCTATATATGTTGCACCCATATAACCTGCAATTTCAATTTCTTTTATACCGTCATAATTTCTGTCCTCTGAATTTACATTTACATTATCAACTCCGTAATAGCTTACCGCCCCAATTTCATAAAATCTGCCGCCATGCTCCATAAATCCGTATATTGTCCCTTCATCAGGTCTTAAATCAGTATTACCTTCATTATCTAAATACAGATGCAAAGTTGATTCAACTTGATTTTCTAAATTTCCGAAGTAAATACTTTTTGCTTTTGTCAATCCCTCATCAGGTATACCTTCTTTTAAAACTTCCCTTGGTATCGGCGTGAAAGTCAAATCAATAGTTTTCTTTGAAATAAAATTTTCTTTTTCTTTTGCCTTTTCATCAAGATAAGCATTAAAGTCTGAAATTACTTGGCTGTCATCAGGGAATACCAATGATTTCCCCAAAAATTCAAATATATGCAGCTGTCCTTTTATTTCATATCTTTCATTTTTGTTTTCTAACAAATATATGTATAAACGATTAAGCGTTTCAAAATACTTATCATAATCTTTATATGAAGTAACATGGAATACATCCAATGCATCTTTTAAATTAGTAACCGTTTGATAATAGAATTGTATCTTTTCATCATCATCTATTTTACTGTAATCCTTGGATAATCCGCTCATGGAATCAGAGATAGCATTTGTAAAAGTAAGGTCTATACTCTTTTGCAGCACATCTTTATTCTGCTTCACCATGAACAGCATCACTGCTGTAATCGATAGTAATAAAACTAAAACAGGCATCATATACTTTTTAGGATTTTTCATATTTGCACCTCATATGCTTTTCATGGGTCTTCCGCCTTTATTATTACCTGATAAATTCAACGCTATAAGCATTAATTTGTGCAGGATAACTTTCCATAATCATTCCATCGTAAATGATTTTAACTTTACTTCCTTTGGTGAATTCTGATAAGTCCTTTAAAACGGCATTGTCTGACGGAACTCTTACAACAATTTTATCGCTTGAATTCAGCTCAGATGAACCTTCTGCCGGATTTACCAATAAAGAAGTGCCGTTATTTTCAATTACAACTGCATTAAATGTTACTTTTTCAATATCTTCTTGTTTCGTAATTAATCTATACACAGCAGCAATAATTATAACTCCTAAAATAAATAATATAACCCAAAAAAGTATTTTTTTATTCATCAAATCACTCCTCAAATACTTAGACGAACAATGTAAAAAAAAGTTCCTCCATTTTGCATTATTTTACCGCAGATGTTTATTTCGGAAAATAAACATCTGCGGTAAACCCGGGCTTCAGTATATTGTTTGGATCATCAGGCTTTACAATTACGCGGACAATCCGTCTGCCGTCCTTTTCAACGGCTAAGTCAGGAATATGTGTTACCTTGCCGTTCAATGAGGTGTCCGGAGATGAAGTCGGCACAATTCTGACGGTTTCTCCCACCTGTATGCTTTCTATGGATTCTTCGTATACCTCCGCACTTACGGTTATGGAGTCCGCATCAATAATCTTAAGCACCTCAGTGGGCATGCCCTGCGAGCCGATACGGCTGCCGCAGCTGACCGCTATATTCTTCACAATGCCGTTTTCAACATTGGAGACAATATGACTGTCTTTGATGTAGTCCTTTTCAATCTTGCTCCTCATAATATCTAAGTCCACCTGCACTGAAGAAACGCCGCTTTGCTGCATTGCCACATTGGCGCTGTTGCCCTGCTGAAGCTCTGAAAGCTGTACTTGTTTGGATTTCAGCGAAACGTTCAGAAGATTCAGCTCATCTTTTAAGGCTGTCTTGGTTTTCTGGATATTGGCTTCTACATCGTCAACAGCCTTCTGCCTTTGGTCTAACATGGAAATATATTGATTTAGAGTCATCTCCGAAATAACTCCCTCATCATACAAGTGTTGATAATCCTGAAGGTCATCCTTTGCATCCTCAAGCTCCTTGCGGGCAAGAGTAAGAGAATTCTGCAGCAATTTCAAGTCAGCATTGGTACTGTTGCCATACTCCTCATCTTTGCGTGTAATTTCATTCTGCATCTGAACAATGTCCGCCTGCAGTGCAGAAATATCCTGAGCCGCTGAATCAAGAGCTGATTGGTTGGCAGACAGCTGCTGCTTCAATTTTTCCACATTTCCGTTATATTCGGAAAGGTCGACAGTCACTAAAGGCTGACCTAAGGTGACTCTTTCACCTTCTTTTACCTGCACATCGGTCACTGTTGACGGAAAGTCTAAGCTGATGCTCTCAATACAGCTGTACAGCACTTCTCCCCAGGCTTCGATTTCCGCGGCATAATTGGCGGAAATCAGGACATCTGCCGCTTTCATGGCTTCAATTCTATTTTTTCTTTGAATAAATAATATAAGTGCGGTAATCAGTACAGCAAAGACACCTACCGCAATCAGCGCCTTTTTGTGAGATAAAATCTGATCCTTCATGTAATATTCCTCCATCTGCTGTTATTCAACGCTTTTCAGCGCTTCAAATATATCAATTTCCTTCATTTTTTGAGCTATTATCCTGTTTACAATACATGAAAAGAATATGGTCATAGCTCCGGCTATCAATACGTCCCTCAAACTTATATTGCCTAAAAGGTCCAGCCGCTCGTCAATACTGCTGGCGATAATCCATGACATGAATCTTCCTACAGGGATGCCGGACAGCATTCCAAGCAATACCGAAAAATAATTTTCAATCAGTACCAAGTACCTAATTTCGGTGTGGTGGAATCCTAACACACGGAATGTGGCAAGATCTCTGACTCTTTCCACGAAATTGAGAATACCGGTATTGTACAGCACAACAAAAGCCAGCGATGCGCCTATAACAATCAAGAACATGACTGCAAAATTTACAACGCCCAAGCTGGAGGAAAGGCTGTCCTGCATGCTTTCTTTAGTTGCTAAGTCCGCCACAATATCGCTGTCTAAAAGTTTCCGGTCAGGCTGGTTCTTCCATTTGACCAGCAGTGCTGTCGGCTTAAATGTCTCTCCAAGCGATTCCCAGTATTTGTCGGTCATATAAATTCCCTGTCCCGAAGCGACATATGCAATCTCCGTAACGGGCACGGTAACATATCCCTTTCCCGTGAGCTTAATACGTATAGTGTCACCCTTATTTAAACCCCGCTCTTTACATAGCTTACGGGTTAAGAGAACCCCGTTCTCCGGAAGGGAAACCGGAGTCCCGTCAATATTCTGCAGGTGAATCAAGGGACTTTCTATGGTTGTAATACTTACCGGCTCCATTTTTTGGCTTCCGTCCGGAAAAATTACCTGGATGGCGGATTCCTCCATTTGCTGTGTTATGCCGTCTAACTCCAGGTTTTTAATATATCTATAATTTGTCTTGGTGGTATCAAGAATAATCTTCTGATCAAAAGTAAATGTTGTTCCATAGGTATAATCCCCGATTCCCGACAAGGTGCTCCTAACCGTCAATGCGGAAATAATCATGCCTGTACAGCCCATGACACCTATTGTGCTCATTATCAGACGGCCCTTATTTTTAACTATATTTCGTGCTATAAGCTTTCTGCTGAACTTCAATTTCTGCCAAACAGACGGAATGTATTCCAAAAATATGCGCTGTCCGCTTTTGGGTGGTTTATCCCGAAGAAGCACCGAAGGTGTATCACTCAGCAGCTGCCTGCAGGCAAAGTATGAAACTCCTCCGGTACATATGAGAATCAAAAACAATACAAACATAAAGTGCCCATAATTTATTTTTAGGCTGTAGGTTGTCAAAGTAAGCTTTAGCTGATAAATCAAAATCCTCCCAAGTATGTTAGGTCCTGTCAGAAGCCCGAAAATCGAGCCCAGCACACCTACTATTACCCCATAGGAAGTATAATGCCACAAAATACTTCCCTTGCTGTAGCCAAGTGCTTTCAAAATTCCTATTTGCGGACGCTGGTTTTCCACCATACGCACCATGGTGCTTTGCGTGATTAGTGCAGTAACCAGCAAGAACAAAACGGGAAATACCAAGGAGAGTGTTTTAAA
>DCDU01000115.1:43623-46811 GCA_002316585.1 Firmicutes bacterium UBA1047
GAATTCACGCTGCTTACACTGCTGCTGTCTTTTTGCAAGGTGATGCCTATCAGATTGTCGCCCACAAAAGCATCCGCTTGTTGTACAACTGATGCTAAATCAGCATCCGGTGTGGTTTTCACGCTGAGCTGATTGTATACCTTCTGCCCATAAACGCTCTCCAATGCATTAGTACGGATTATAATAAAACCATAGTCCGAATGATTCGGTGTGATTGTGGCGGAGTTTTTGACTGCAAAAACATGCTCACTGATAAGTGCCAGACCATCAATTTGAAACCGCAGCCATACTCCGTTTAATTTAATTGAAATATAATCACCGATTTTCAGATTGTGAGCCTCTGCAAACTTGCTGTCCAACACAGCACCGCTGCTTTTGCCGAATTTGCCATTTTGGAGTTTTGGCTGGTCAAGGGTACTGCGGTCATCCAATGCATATACCTGCAGGGAAGGCTCACCCGGTAAATCAATATCGGCAGCTGCCGTGAACCGCTTCTCAACCAACTCCACTCCTTCTATTTTTCCGATTCCCCACATTTGCTGTTCCGAAGGATTCGCCACAGTCACCCAGATATCGGACAAATTTGTTGATTGATACATATTATAGGAGTGTTTTTCAACGGTATACCAGATGCTGTCGAGCCCTGTCATAATGAAGACGGCTAAGGTTGCCATTATAAATATTGAAATAAACTGCGACTTTGATTTTCGAATATCACGCAGTGATTTTATGAACAATGCGCCTTTTACCATGCAATTTCCTCCACATCTTTGGGATGCTCGTTGAACTGCAATTTAGCTATCTTCCCGTCCCGCATATGCAGTACCGTATTTGCCATTTCAGATATGGGTGCATTGTGTGTGACTATAATCACAGTCTTGCCAAGGTCTTTGGACACATCTCGTATGAGGCGCAAAACCTTTTGGCCGGTTTCCGAATCCAAAGCACCGGTCGGCTCATCACACAGAATTATCTGCGGATTTTTCGCCAAGGCTCTGGCAATGGAAACTCGCTGTTGTTCTCCTCCGGACAACTGGCTGGGAAAATTATTAATTCGGTTTTCAAGTCCTACACGTTTCAGCATTTCCTGCGCGCCCAGCGTGTTAATGCAAATCTCTTCGGCAAGCTGTACATTTTCAAGCGCGGTCAAATTTGGAACTAAGTTGTAGAATTGAAATACAAATCCGATTTGTGTGCGGCGGTATTCCGTAAGTTCATATTCCGACATGCCGGAAATTTCTTTTCCGTTAACGACTATCTTGCCGGAGGTAGGCGAGTCCATTCCGCCAAGCAAATTCAACAGTGTGGTTTTTCCGGCACCGCTCTGTCCCAAAACAACATTCAGTGTGCCGCTGCCGAGGCTGAAACTGATACCGTCCACAGCTTTGATTACGTCACCGCCTATTTTATATTCCCTTTCCACGTTTTCAAATGTAATAAAATCCATAAGTTTGATAGAATTCTCCTTTGCTGATTTTCACGACATTCATGACAATCTTACTCCTCATCGCCGATGACATTCACGATTATTGACATTTAACTAAGTCTATATTATAATGACAACGTGTGGATTTTGCAACCGTCAGATGTTTATGAATTGTAATGTATACAACACAATATATAATGAATGTTGGTTTGTAAGCAATATTAATAAAATTTGTTGATTTGAGAAGGGAGTGCTATCATAAATTGAAAGAAAGCAGAAAGACACGTTATACAAAGATGGTTTTACAAAACAGCCTCTTTGAATTAATGGAAAAAAAGCCAATTGAAAAAATAACCATCAAGGAGCTCTGTGAGAACGCAGATATTAACCGTACTACCTTTTATGCCCATTACAGCGACCAATACGACCTTCTTGCTAAAATTGAAAATGAAACTATTTCATGGGCAAAGGATGCGATTGCTAATTTTACCGACAAAAATAACAAGCACGAAAATATTAACATGTTGGAGGAAATCTTCCAATATATTATGGAAAACAGCAAAAATTTAAAAATTTTAATGAGCGAAAGAGGAGATATTAATTTCCAGAAGCAAATTTTTACCATAGTATATAATCAATGCGGAATATCATTTTCGCCTGCAGGAGATGAACATTCGAATGTAAGAGATGAATATTTAGTTTTCGTTGTAAACGGAAGCATCGGGCTCCTGCAGCATTGGCTTAAAAACGGTATGACCAAGACAGCAAGAGAAATGGCTGAAATCATATACAATATGGCTGTTCAGTCAGGTGATTTTATAGAAATGGAATTTCCTCTATGAGTAAACTGTTTAATTTTACCCGCTTCATCAAAAAAAGGATGCTGTAATTGTCGCATAACGGCAGCACAGCATCCTTATTTTTGTTTTTCTCATTACTCAGATATAACTCCTCTCACAATCAATCTGTCCGTATAGGTAATTATAGGCGTACATGTAATCATGGTAAGCATTGTTTCTACAGTATTATCCAAAACCCATACTTCCTCCGGGCTGACCACAAAGGATTCAGTTACAAGATAAGTATATATATCCGACTCTTTTTTTATTATAACCTCATCTCCCGGCTCTAACTCATCTATCCTTCTGAAATAGTGACCATAAACGTAATTTCTGTGTCCTAAAAGGACAAAGTTCCCCTTCTCACCGGGATTTACAGTTTCCGGATAATGACCTACCGTATATTTCAAAGCTCTGTCATCGGTTCCTTCAAGTATTACAGCTCTAACGCCCAATTTGGGAATTTCTATTATACCGCTTATCGCTTTCCCTTCAAGATATATGTCAACAGGATTTTCTTCCGGTTCTTTTGGCACTTCGGACAGTTCCTCATACTCACCGTTTTTTACGGCGGACTCCTCCGCAGGCTGAAGAGCAGGCTCAATATCCTCACTAAAATCAAGATTACTTATATACCTGTCATACTCTTCCACTAATTTATTTTGATAATAGGTTGTGCTTATCTTTTGATACAGAGCAATTGATATAATTATAATACCTGTCAAAATCAAAGCATGGGGCAAATATTTTTTTAAACATAAATCTTTTATAATCTTAAAGTACTTCTTTAAGCAGATAATAAATTCAGGGATAATAGATAATAAATTAACAGGAAATAGTCAATTGATTAGATTTTGCGCATATGATATAATGTTGCGTGATAAATTAACTTGGAGGGAAATCATGATAGACCATAAGATAAC
>DCDU01000066.1:0-3018 GCA_002316585.1 Firmicutes bacterium UBA1047
AGTTTCGCAATTACCTATATAAATATCTCCACGTGAGTCAATGTCTAATATTACTAAACTATTATCTTCGTACTGATATATTATACGATACTTTCCAACACGTAACCTTAATTCATTTCCTTTTCCTTGTAAAGGTCTTATATCACCTTCCGGCGGCTCCTTTGTCAATCCTTCAATTCCCTTCAAGATTCTGCCGGACAATTTTTTGTCAATAGATTTAAGAAACTTGACAGCAGGCTTTTTATAGATAATTTTCAATTGTACCTCCTGAATTAATATGAATTATTTTTTAATATGCTATGATTGTGAATTATTTGATGTCTCATGTAATTTTCTTTGCAAATAATCTTGTATTTCAGGCAAATCAACACCTCTTGCCTTCGCAATTCCTGCATATTCAAGAAATCGATTAGGGTTAATGTAGTATGTCCAACGGTCTCCATCTTCGTCACTTTTCCATGCTTCGCAAAAGTAATTAAATTTACCGTGTCTTAGCGCCTTCCTCAGTCCTATAGGTGACATTCCTAAAATTGCTGCAGCTTGTGCTACCGTAATTTTTCGTCATCAATTGTTATTGTTCGCTTTGCCATAAATTCTCCAAATGTTTAATTATTGACCTTTTATTATTCTAAAAGGCATCAATCAAACCATATTCCTTTAATATTTTACAAAGAGCTTCATGAGTATCTGCTTTAATATCGTCAATTATATCTCTGTCGACATCTGGTAATGCAAGGTTTAGAATTCCTTGTAATTCGTTAATCAGTTCATTTGGTATTTCTATGTAGTTCTTATCCAAAATTATTCACCTCCGTCCTTTTTGGAATCTTCTTCAAAGACTCCTTCTGCTTCGTGAGCTTTAGCTAAAGCTAATTTTGTGCTTATATCTTTTATTAAATCATTATTTTTATTTGTTTTCAATAATTTCATTAAATTGTATTCTGTAAAATTTCTTACGTCTTCAAATAATTTTTTGAAATCATAAATATCGATGGATTCATCAATATCTGGGAAAGTACTATTTAAAAAATGAAAAAAATGAGTTATAGAACTTCCATTAACTCCAAGCAGAAGATCATTAAAATCCTTCGATAAAGATGATACCGATTTTGTAAATTCTTTAATATCCATAGTTTTTTGTAAATTTTCAAATGCTTCTTTGTCCGTAATTTTTGAAGGATGTTCTTTCAGAACTTTCAGATTTTCTTTGTACTGTAATTCTTCTGGACTTAATTCTTTATCGTCGGTGTCTATTTCCCATCCCATTAGGTATGATGGGGAAGTTTGAAGAGCCTTGGCTAATTTTTCAATTTTATCCGAAGGTATGTTTGTAATAAGATCGTTTTCGTATTTATAAATTGTTTGCTTAGTTGAATCGATATACGATGCCAATTCTTCTTGTGTCAATCCTTCTTTTTCTCTTAATTCTCTAATCTTTTCCCCTATGGTAGCCATGATAATATCTCCTTAATATATGAAGTAACTTTATTATATCACAAAAACGTTATACGTCAATAAAAAAATAACTTGACAGGTTACGAGTAAGTGCTTTCCTTTGATTCGTGCCTTGGCAATTTCAAACTGTATTCTATCAAGAGATGCAAATTCTTGAATCGTATTCTCTTGATTGATTCTTCTAAAGTTCAAAATAGCAGGATAATTTGGTAGGACAGCGTCTAACCACAATCGGAAAAATCTTTTTTGGAATATGGGCAGAATGTAACTGGGTGCTATTTTTTGTGCTTCAATTTTTCTTCGCATGAAAGTACTTTGAAAACCTATTGAATAATAAATTGACATCATTAATAATTTTTGATAATCTTATATAAAATAAAGGTAACAGGAGAAAAAAATGATATTAATAGTTGATTTCGGCGCACAGTACAGTCAGCTTATTGCAAGAAGAGTAAGAGAAGCTAACGTTTATTGTGAAATAGTTCCATATACATATACAATAGAACAAATAAGAGAAAAAGCTCCTATGGGCGTTATTCTTTCAGGAGGTCCCGCCAGTGTTTATGCGGAAAATGCTCCAAAAATAGATAGGGGAATATTTAATTTAGGAATACCTGTTTTAGGCATATGCTATGGCGGACAATTCATAGCCCAGGAATTCGGAGGTAAAGTAAGAAGAGCTGATTTCAGGGAATACGGCAGAGTAAAATTGAATATACTTTCCGATGATAAATTATTTAAAAATATCGCTCACCCGCTTTGCTGGATGAGTCATACAGATTTTATTGAAATTGCACCGGAGGGATTTGAAATAACGGCAAGCACCGAATCCTGCCCTGTTTGTGCCATGAAAAATGAAGAAAAGAAAATTTATGCGGTTCAATTCCATCCCGAGGTTGAGCATACCGAAAAAGGGAGAGAAATAATAAATAATTTTCTTTTCAATGTATGTGAAATAAGTAAAGACTGGAATATGGGAAGCTATGCCAAAGATTCTGTTGAAAGAATAAAAAAACAGGTTGGAGACAAAAAAGCTCTTTGTGCCTTGTCGGGAGGAGTTGATTCATCTGTTGCGGCGGTTATGGTTCACAAAGCAATAGGCTCAAATTTAATTTGCGTATTTGTCGACCACGGTCTTTTAAGAAAGGATGAAGGAGACCAGGTAGAAAAAGTATTCAAGGAAAAGTTTAACATGAATTTAATCCGTGTTAATGCTCAGGAGAGGTTCTTAAGCAAATTAGCTGGAGTAACCGACCCTGAAACAAAACGAAAAATAATAGGCAATGAATTCATCCGAGTATTTGAAGAAGAAAAACGAAAGCTTAAAGACAAATTCGGGCACATTGACTATCTTGTTCAGGGTACAATTTATCCGGATGTTATTGAAAGCGGAACAGCAACGGCTTCGGTAATCAAAAGCCACCATAATGTGGGAGGACTTCCCGAGGATGTTGATTTTGAGCTTTTAGAGCCCCTTCGTCAATTGTTCAAGGATGAAGTCAGACAGGTGGGAAGAGAATTGGAAATTCCGGAAGAAGTAGTTGAAAGACAGCCCTTCCCCGG
>DCDU01000066.1:3275-5426 GCA_002316585.1 Firmicutes bacterium UBA1047
CTTCAAAATAAAATATGGCAGTACTTTGCAGCACTTCCCAACATCAGAAGCGTAGGGGTCATGGGTGACGAAAGAACATACTCACACACTGTAGCCCTAAGAGCAGTTAATTCAACAGACGGCATGACCTCTGATTGGGCAAAAATACCATATGAGGTGCTTGAAAAGGTATCAAACAGAATAGTAAATGAAGTCGACAATGTGAACAGAATAGTTTATGATATCACATCAAAGCCACCGGCTACTATAGAGTGGGAATAGACGTTAAAATGCCTCTGAACCCGGTAAAACAAAGGGTTTCAGAGGCTTAATTTTTGTCCGTGGCAGCAGAATGGAAACATTATTCAGAATTTCCAGGATACTTACCCATGCTTAACGGGGTACAAATGGGCGTAATGCAGCCGCATGAAAGTATTAAATTCTATGCCTTTGATGTTCTACCCCATTTTTATTTGTAATTTATCGAATATTATATAGATAGAAATATGACTTTTTCTTTAAACAACATTCTCATATTTTTTATTGAATTAATTATCCCCAAGGCTTATTATAAAAATAACACAATTATGAAATCGAGTGAGGCATATGCACTTTGAGGAAAAAGTTTCAGAGGCAAAGACAAATCACAAGGCCTGTAATGAACTGATACATGAATATAATAATTTTATTTTATCTGTTACAAGCAAGGTTACAGGTAAGTTTGTTACGGAACATGATGATGAAGCTTCCGTTGCAATAATAGCTTTTCATGAAGCAATACAAAAATATGAGTCTGATAAAGGAAAGTTTTTATCTTTTGCGGCTTTGATGATAAAAAGCAGGCTGATTGATTATATGCGGAAAGAATATAAAACTGCAAAGGTAATACCCTTCAGCTCTCTTTCACAGACCGATGAAGATGGTGGTGAGGTTGAATTTGATGTTGAGGATAAGAACTATGAAGGAAATGACATTAAATACGAAATAGAATCTCTTACAGAGGAACTAAAAGTGCATGGTATATCCTTTTTGGATCTTTCAAAGGTGTCACCTAAATCCAAAAAGACAAGGCGGGTCTGCTTTAAGATTATAAATTATATTTTAAGCCAGCCACAATTGATTACAGAGCTTAAAAAGAGCGATACATTGCCTATAAAAAGCATATTGGAAAACATAGATGTTAATAGAAAGACAATAGAAAGACACAGAAAATATATAATTGCAGGTTTGATTATCCTGACAGGTAATTATTACTACATAGCAGAGTATTTTAGTGAAGCAAAAGGAGCGATCTTATGAAATATGTTGTAATGAAAACAGGAAAATATCATGCGGTTGTATTGAGTTGCGGCGGGGAATTTATTAAAATTAGAAATAAAAATTTTACCGTGGGGCAAGAAATAACTTTGCCAAAACATAATTATTCATCAATGGTTGCTGTTGCGGCAAGCTTCGCAATTGTTTTCTTGTTTTTATTTTCAGGCTATAGGATTTATTCAATTCCCGAAGGCTATGTAAGCATTGATATTAACCCCAGTATTCAACTTGCGGCAAATCGTTTTAACAGGGTTATCGATATCCAGAGCTTTAATAGCGACGGTAAAATAGTTTTGGAACAGAGCAAGGTTAAACATAAATCGATTGAGGACAGTATCGAAAGAATAATTGATATCTCAGTCAGCTTAGGGTATTTATCAGAAGACAATCACAATGTTGTGATTGATGTGGTTTCCGGTAACAATAACACAGTAGAGGCATTGCAAAATAAAACGGAAAAGTACAAGGATGAATCAATTGTTATAGAAATTGAACAGACTGATGAAGAAATGTTACAGCTTTCAAAGGAACTCGGAGAATCAGTTGGAAGGGCTAAGGCAATTTATGACTATACAGGCTCAAATGGCGGTGACATTAATGAAAACAAGAAAAAATTAGAAAATGAATCAGTCGCAGAAATTAAAAACAGTGGCAAGCCTAATAGACAAGAGTCTGGTAATATTGAAAAGCAGTCCAAAAAAGAAGAAGATATATCTAAAAATAGTAGCGATGATAGGTCTGAAAACAGCAACAACAATAGAACCAAAAATAACACCAATAATAATAAATCTAAAAATAGCAGATTTGAAAATAGCAATAAGAACGATAAATTTAAAAACAGCAGCAGCGAAGATA
>DCDU01000066.1:5622-8266 GCA_002316585.1 Firmicutes bacterium UBA1047
AATAAGAACAATAAATCTAAAAATAGCAGCAGTGAAGATAGCAGATTTGAAAATAGCAATAAGAACAATAAATCTAAAATCAGCAATAATAAAAATAAAGGCAAGTAAGGAAAACAAGAAAAAAGCCCATTGTTACAATCATATTACAAGATATTATACGCCCCTAAAATTTTAATTGTTTATTCGAATAGTATGATATATTAAAAATTAGGAGGTAGTTATAATGACTAAAAGAATAATTTCAGCTGCTCTTGTGGGTGCTATAGTTTTAACCATGAGTACAACTGTCGCATTTGCATCACAAAATAAAAATGAAAGAGATTGGCTTCCCCCTGGAATTTCAAAAAAAGTGACTAATGATTCAGGAAATGTTTGGCTCCCGCCGGGAATTGCAAAAAAAGCGTTTGATGATGTGGATAAATTCCCTTGGGCACAGAAGGCAATTGAAAAAATGAGGCTTAAAGGCTTAGTTAAGGGAAAAGAAGAAACAAAATTTGCTCCCCAAAGCTCTGTTACAAAATTAGAAACAATTATTATGGCACTTAGAATAATGGGGTGGGAAGAGGAAGTTTCAAGAAAAACTACCTTGCCTAACAAATATAAAGGAAAAGAAGTAGGTGAATGGGCAAAGGGATATGTTACGATTGCCTTTGAAAAAGGATTACTTGATGATGTGGATATGATGTACTTCAGTCCCAATGAACCTGCAAAACGGCATGAGGTTGCAAAATATATTGTAAGAGCGATAGGCTACGAAGATGAAGCACAAGACCATATGGACGATGAACTTTCTTTCAAAGATGCACCCGCTATTCCGCAAGGTTCGGTAGGGTATGTATATCTTGTTAATGAAATGAAGCTTATGATTGGCAATGACGGCAAGTTTAATCCAATGGGCACATTAACCCGTGCTGAAATGGCGGTTCTTTTTGACAGACTTGACGAAAAGGTTGACAATAATGTTGACGAAGATGAATACGAAGGAGAAATATATAGGATAAGTGACAGTAAAATTACTATTAAAATTGACGGTGAGTTGAAGTCATTTGATGTAAGTGATGATGTTGTAGTTTATTATAACGATAACCAAATAAGATATTCTAAATTAGATGTTGGAAATTATGTTTTAATTCAGCTTGAGAATGATGAGGTTGCGTATATTGAAGTTACTGATGGAAATAGTAAAGATGATAAAATAATTTCTCAATATACAGGAGTTGTAACAGATATCACAGAAGGCAGACCTGCAAAGCTGACGGTGCAAATTGATAGGATGCAAGTTATATTTGAAGTAAATAATAATGCGCTTATATACTTTAAAAACGTAAAAGGCAGCTTTGATGAAATAGAAAACGGTGATACCGTAAGTGTTACAGTTGACGCAAGAAACAGGGCAAGGGAAATTCGGGTGAACCGAGATGCGAAGGAAAATACAATAAGTGAAGTTAAAGGAACAATTACAGATGTTGATTTAGTTGGAACCTATAATTTATTTATCAACGGCAAAAGTTACCAGCTTTCTCAAGATGCTAAAGTAAGTATACCGGGAAAAACCAATGTTGATCTTGAAGATTTGGAAGTAGGATATAAGGTTGTATGCGTGCTGGAGGATGATATTATAACAACGGTGGATGTTGAAAGTGCATTTGCAACTGTATCGGGCGAGATAGAAAAAATAGGAACAAAACTTACCCTGATTGCAAATGGAGTGAGCAAGCGGTATGAATGTGCTGAGGATATTGTGGTTACAATTGATGGACAAAACAGCAAATACAGCAGACTTACAAAAGGAATGACTGTTGTACTGAAAATAAAGGACGACTTGGTTTACCAAATCGATGCTGAAAATATAGAACGTAAGCTCGATGGAAAAATAACATCCATAACTCAAGTGGAAGACGGTTATAAATTAACCCTGACAGTTAATGACAAGGAAATTGAATACCTTGTAGCAGATGATGTAAAAATTTCTGTCGTAGGTGTATCTGACAAAGCAATTGAGGATTTAAAGGTTAATCAAGAAGGCAAATTCTTAGTTGAAAATAACCTAATTAAAAAAGTTTATATAATTGCCGATTAATCAATAATGCAGGCAATGTGGTACGAAAAACGGTTGAAACTTGAGTTCTCACTAGTCTGAATTGGTAAAAACTTTATGTAGAATGATTAAAATCTCTTTCTTGGCAAAGGTTAATATATAAAGCTAAGAAGGAGATTTTTATATACCCAAAGTAAATATTCATCTTAACTCATAATGTATTTTTCCACAAAGAGGTCTCTTTTATAAATTCAGTTAAAACTTCATATGAGTTGTCCATGAAGCTTACAAAATAAAATGGACGATTCGAACAAAATATAGTATAATTTGGATTACAGTAAACAATGATGTAATTTTCTATAATAATAGTAATAATAAGTGCTGTGGTTAATATTAGGAGGTTTTAGCGTGACAGATGATGAACTTAAAATTAAAATGTACTCATTTACGGTGGATTGCAAGGAACCTTATGAATTAGCAAAATTCTATGCGGAGCTGCTTAAGTGGGAAATACCGTTTCATGATGAAGAATGGGCATGCGTAGGTGCTCCTGGAACGGGTCAGGGGGCGTATCCCGGTATATTGTTTCAACGGAATCCTGAGTAT